>NZ_JBHXCW010000005.1:0-76509 GCF_042725365.1 Lentzea sp. NPDC060358
GTGGGGGCCTTTCTCGTGCTCTCGGGGCGTCACGGCGCCGGGCGGAACCCGGCCTTCTCCGCGTCGGCCTCGGTCCGGAACCAGACGTCGGCGCGGGTGTCGCCGAAGTTCGACGACCCCTCGGTGTAGTAGCGGCGGCCGGTCAGCGTCGCCTTCACCGAGAAGTCCGGCGCCGGGGCGTGACCGTCGGACTTCGGCAGCACCGAACCGGGACCGAACGGCGAGCGGGGGTTGAAGCCCTCCGGCTGCTGGAAGCGGGCCGAGCCGGGCGCCGCGCCGTTCGGGCGGCCGCCGGTGGACGGCGAGAAGCCGACCGGGCGCGGACGGGCCGGCAGCGCCGGGGCGGGCGGGGCCTCCGCCTTCGGCGACTCGAAGGCCTGGAACGCCGGGAAGCTCTGCTGCCGCTGCGGGGTGGTGCGCCGGGCCTCGCGGATCGGCAGGCCCGCCTCGGTCACGCGCTGGGGCAGGTCGGTCGCCACCGGCTCGGGCTCCGGCTCGGGCGGGGCGGCGAGCAGGGGCTCGCCGCTCGGCACGAACTTGGGCACGAACGGCTGGTCGTTGCTCGTGTCCGGCAGCGTGCGGGTCTGGCCGAGGGGCGGCAGCGGCTCGTCGGCCTCGAGCAGCGGCTCGAAGATCGAGCGCGAGCGTTCGACCTTCGGCGCGGCGGGGGCCGGCGCCGGGGCCGGGGTCTCCGTCGCGTGCGAGAACGCGGCACCGACGGCCCGCACCGAACGCTCCTGGGTGTCCTCGACGTCCACGCGCGGCTCGAACGCCGAGAACGGCGCGGGCGGCGGGGCGCCGGGGGCCGTGAACGGCTGCGAGTAGGCGTGCCGGGGCTCCCACAACTCGGGCTCGGGCTCGACGAACTCCTGCAGCACCGGCTCGGGCTCGGGTTCGGGCTCCGGTTCCGGCTCGGGGTCGCGCAGGGAGTGGGCGGACTCCCGCTCCTGCTCGCGCAGGGAGTGGGCCGACTCGGTCTCCTGCTCGTCCTCGTCCGTGCGCTCCTCGGCCAGCGTCGACTCGAAGACGCCGTTGCGCGAGTGCGGCTCGTCGGCGTCGATCGGCTCGATCAGGCCGGTCTGCTCGGCGGGCGTCTCGGGCTCGGTGAACCCGTCCAGGTCACCGGAGATCTCGTCGCGCAGGCCGGGGTACTCGCCGGTGAGGTCGTTGTCGGGCCAGCTGCTCTCCTCGACGGCGATGAACGTCGTCTGCTCGGAGCGCGTGCCCGCGGGCTCGTCCTCCTGCTCGGCGGCCTCGTCGAGGAACGTCTCCTGCTCGTCGTGCGCCCAGACCTCGCGCGGCTGGTAGACGAAGTCGTCGGCCGGCTCGTGGACCTCCGGCGGCGCGGTCGGCCTGCTGACCGTCTCCCCCACCTCGGCGACGGGCTCGACCGTCGGCACGTACGACGTCTGCTCGGCGGGGAGCTCGGGGTGCTCGTCCTCGAAGTCGGCGGCCCCTAGACCGGAGCGCGGCAGGACCGTCGTCATCTCCGCCGGCGTCTCGGCGGGGACCTCGTCCTCCGGCGCGAGGCGCTCGAAGAGCGAACGCGGGCGGTCGTCCTCGGAGTCGGCCAGCGCCTTCTGCTCGGCGAGCTGCTCCTCGAAGCGGCGCTGCGCCTCCTCCGGCTCCAGGTACTGGCGCACCGGAGCGGCGGGCTCCTCGTGCTCCTCCTCGTGCTCCTCCTCGACCTCTGCCTCGGCCTCGGCCGGCTCCTCCACGACGGGGGCGAGCGGGGGCGGCAACGGCACCGGGAGGGGCGCGGGCGCCTTCACCGGCTCACCGAAGTAGGCGGGCGGCTCCGAGTAGGGCGCGGGAGCCGGTGCGGGGGCGGGAACCGGCACCGGGGGTGCCAGGACGGGCGTGGGCGGCGTCAGCACGTCGTCGCTCAGTGACCGCGGCGGCGTGTCCTCCCACTCGTCGACCTCGAAGTCGTCGACGCGGTTCTGCGAGGCGATCGGCGGCGCGGACTTGCGCGCGTCCCGAAGTTGATCTTCGAGGGAGGCGATCTGCTTGCGCGCCGGGCGGACCAACACCACCTGGGTGAGGACCACCCCCGCGACGAACGCCAGCAGAGTCCACAGCCAGACCTGCCCGAAGATGTTCACGGGTAAGACCCTTCTACGACCACACGCCGACCCACTCACTCGGAAGGGTGAGCATGGCCAAACTACAGTGCCTTTGATGATGCTCCGTCACTACGCCGTTCAGCGCAAACAGCCAGCGGAAAGCCCAGCGTAGAGTGGGATTTTGTGCCCCCTCTGACGACCTCGGCCACCACTTCGCCAGAAGTTCACACCCAGGGGCGAGGGGTCACCTACGGCGTACTGGCCTACGTCCTCTGGGGACTGTTCCCGGCGTACTGGCCACTCCTCGTACCCGCCCAGCCGATCGAGGTGCTCGCGCACCGGATCGTCTGGTCGTTCGTCACTCTCGCCGTCGCCGTCGTGCTCCTCCGGCGCTGGCGCCCCCTTCTGGACCTGTCCGGAAGGGGCTGGCTCATCGTCACCGCGGCCGCCGTGCTGATCACGGTGAACTGGGGTGTCTACATCTACGCGGTCAACAGCAACCACGTCGTCGAATCGGCACTCGGGTACTTCATCACGCCGTTGGTCAGCGTGGCACTAGGCATGATCTTCCTCAAGGAACGATTGCGTCTCGCTCAGGTCATCGCGATCGGAGTGGTCGTCGTCGCTGTGATCGTGCTCACCGTCGACTACGGCAGGCTTCCCACGATCTCCCTGGTCCTGGCCGTCTCGTTCGGCGTCTACGGACTGCTCAAGAAGAAGGTCCCGCTCGACGCCGTTTCGAGTCTCACCGCGGAGAGCGCCGTGATCGCCCCGGTCGCACTCGTCTACCTGCTCACACTGGGCGGCGCGAACACGTTCGCGAGCGAGGGCGCCGGACATGCGCTGCTGCTCCTGAGCACCGGCATCGTCACGGTGATCCCGCTGCTGCTCTTCGGCGCGGGCGCCCGGCTCATCCCGTTGACCACCATGGGGATGCTGCAGTACCTCGCGCCGATCCTGCAGTTCGCGTGGGGCGTGTTCGTGGTGCACGAGCCCATGCCGGCCAGCCGGTGGGCCGGGTTCGCCCTGGTGTGGCTCGCCCTCGCGATCTTCATCACCGACGCGCTGAGGAACCGGCGCAGGCAGCAGCCCGCGCCGGTCGCCGACTAGCGGGTGCGCTCGACGCAGTAGGTCGCGAGCTCCTCGAGCGCGTCGCGCGCGGCGCACGGCGGCAGCTTGTTCAGCTCCGTGCGGGCCCGGTCCGCGTACTCCTCGAGCGTCTCGCGCGCCCGGTCCATGCCGGAGGACTTGCGCAGCAACGCCAGCGCCTCGTCCACGAGCTCGTCGTCGGTGATCGGTCCCGCCAGCAGCTCGGCGAGCCGCGTCTCGGCCGGGTCGGTGAGCGCGTAGAGCATCGGCAGCGTCTTCACGCCCTCGCGCAGGTCGGTGCCGGGGGTCTTGCCGGACTCGACCGACGGCGAGGCGATGTCGATCACGTCGTCGGAGATCTGGAAGGCCGCGCCGATCACCTCGGCGTACGCGCGCAGGGCGTCGATCTGCTCGTCGGTGGCGTCGGAGAACATGCCGCCGAACCGCGCCGCGGTCGCGATCAGGACGCCGGTCTTCTCCTCGATCACCTTGAGGTAGTGGGAGATCGGGTCCTCGCCCGGCTTGGGGCCGACCGTCTCGCGCATCTGGCCGGTCACCAGGACCGAGAAGGTCTCCGCGATGATCCGGGCCGCGTCGGTGCCCAGGTCGGCGGTCAGCCGCGACGCGTGGGCGAACAGGAAGTCGCCCGTGAGGATCGCGATGCTGTTGTCCCACCTGGCGTTCGCGGACTCCGCGCCGCGCCGCATGGTCGCCTCGTCCATGACGTCGTCGTGGTAGAGCGTGGCGAGGTGGGTGAGCTCGACCACAGCGGCCGCCTTGATGACGTTCTCGCGGTCCCAGTCGGCACCGAACTGCGAGGCGAGCAGTGTGAAGAGCGGGCGGATCCGCTTGCCGCCCGCCTCCACGAGGTGGAGCGAGGTCTCCGTGACCGGGTGGAACTCGCTCTGCACGACGTCGTGCAGGGTGCGCTCCACCTCGGCCAGGCCGTCTTGGACTACCTCGGTGAGCACGGGGTCCACCAACGCGAACCCCGGTCCCACATGCTCGCTACTGGTCACACCAGCAGACTACGTACACCTAGCTGAGGAACGTGCCGGTACCCGCCCAATCGAGCACCAACGTGGGCCACAAACCGAGCACGAGGGTCACGACGGCACCCAGCGTGATCGCGATCGTGGTGAACGCGCCGGGCACCGTGACGGTCGGGCCGTCCGTCGCCGGGTCGCTGAAGTACATCAGCACGATCACCCGCAGGTAGAAGAACGCCGCGACGGCCGAGGCCACCAGGGCGATCACCACGAGCGGCGTCAGGCCGGCCTCGATCGCCGCGCTGAACACGACGAACTTGCCGATGAAGCCCGACGTCAGCGGGATGCCGGCGAGCGCCAGCAGCAGGAACGTGAAGGTGCCCGCCACGATCGGCGACCGCTTCGCGAGACCCGCCCACTGCGACAGGTGCGTCGCCTCGCCGTCCGAGTTGCGGACCAGCGACACGATGCCGAACGCGGCGATCGTGGTGAAGCCGTACGCCAGCAGGTAGAACATGGTCGCGCTCACACCCTCGCCGTCCGGCACGAGCGCGATCGAACCGATGAGCAGGAAGCCCGCGTGCGCCACCGACGAGTACGCGATCATGCGCTTCACGTCGGTCTGCGTGAGACCGAGCACAGCACCGATCACCATCGAGACGACGGCGACGCCGTAGAGCACGCCGCGCCACTCCCACTGGGTGTTCTCGAACGCCACCGTGAGCACGCGCAGGATGCCACCGAACGCGGCGACCTTCGTGCACGCGGCCATGAACGCCGTCACCGGCGTCGGCGCGCCCTGGTACACGTCCGGCGTCCAGGCGTGGAACGGGCCGACGGCCGCCTTGAACAGCAGGCCCACCACCAGCAGGCCGAAGCCCGCGAACAGCAGCGTGTCGGAGCGGTCTGTGCCGCCGGCGGCGGTCGCGATCGCCGAGAGCTTCACCGAACCCGCGTAGCCGTAGAGCAGGGCCACGCCGTAGAGGAAGAACGCGGACGCGAACGCGCCGAGCAGGAAGTACTTCACGGCCGCCTCCTGCGAGAGCAGGCGACGGCGGCGAGCCAGGCCGCACAGCAGGTACAGCGGCAACGACAGCACTTCCAGCGCGATGAACATCGTCAGCAGGTCGTTCGCCGCGACGAAGGTCATCATGCCGCCGAGCGCGAACAGCGTGAGCGGGAAGACCTCGGTCTGCATGCCGGTCTTCGTCGCCTGCGCGCGGTCCTGGACGGTGCCGGGACGGATCGCGGCCTGGGCCACGAACGCGCCGCCGGGCTCCACCGAGCGGTCGGCGATCAGCAGGATCGACCCGAACGCCAGCACCAGCAGCGTTCCCCACAGGAACAGCGACGGCGTGTCGACCGCGATCACACCCGCCAGCGTCGCCACGCCCTGCGCGGGCTTGCCGTCCGAGTTGGCGTAGAGGACCAGCGTGCCGGTCGCGGCGACGAGCGCCACGAGCGACAGCACGAGCTGCACGGCCCACCGCTGGTGCTTGGGCAGCAACGCTTCCAGCAACACGCTGACGCAGGCCGCGCCGAGCACGATCAGCACCGGCGCGATGGCGCCGTAGTGGATCTCCGGCGCCTCGATCTGTTGCGCCTGAGCGACGAGAAGGTTCACGTCACTTGCCTTCCTGCACGGAGACCGGGTCGGTCACGCCGACCTCGGTCAGCGTCGCCCCGACAGTCGGGGTGATGACGTCGAGCACCGGCTGCGGGTAGAACCCGAGGGCCAGCACGATGACAACGAGCGGCGCCAGCACTGCGATCTCACGCCTGTTGAGGTCGCCGATGGCCGTCTTGCGCTCCGGGTCGCCGACGGCTCCCGGACCGGCGGCGGCACCCAGGAGGGCGTCTCCGCGCAGCGGGCCGGTCATGACCCGCTGGTAGAGCCACAGCACGTACAGGGCCGCGAGCACCATGCCGACGGTCGCGATGATCGTGAACACCGGCTGCGTCGGGAACGAGCCGATCAGCACCAGGAACTCCGAAACGAACGAGTTCGTGCCCGGCAGCGACAGCGTGGTCAGGCCGGAGAGCAGCAGCATGCCCGCGAGCAGCGGCGCCACCTTCGACATGCCGCCGTAGTCGGAGATCAGCGACGAACCACCGCGCGCGATCACCATGCCGATCACCAGGATCAGCATGCCGGTCGAGATCGAGTGGTTGAGCATGTACGACACCGAGCCCACGCCGGCCTGCGACGTGAACGAGAAGATGCCGAGCGCGATGAAGCCGAAGTGGGCGATCGAGACGTAGGCGAGGAACCGCTTCATGTCCCGCTGGCCCGTGGCGAGCAGCGATCCGTAGAGGACACCCGCCACCGCCAGCACGAGCACGAACGGCGCCAGGTCCTTCGACGCCTGCGGGAACATCGGCAGCAGGTAGCGCAACATGCCGAACGTGCCGACCTTGTCGAGGATGCCGACGACGATCACCGTGACGCCGATGGGCGCCTCGGCCGCGGCGTCGGGCAGCCACGTGTGGAACGGCACGAGCGGCGCCTTGATCGCGAACGCCAGGAAGAAGCCGAGGAACAGCCAGGTCTGCGTCGTCGAGTCGGCGTCGCTGACCACCTTCACGAGCGTGGCCCAGTCGAACGTGCCCTTGCCCAGCTCGTCCGACGCCATCGCGTAGGCGCCGATCGCGGAGGCCAGCATGATCAGGCCGCCGAGGAACGAGTACAGGAAGAACTTGACCGCCGCGTACTGCCTGCGCGCGCCGCCGTAGCCGCCGATCAGGAAGTACATCGGGATGAGCATGACCTCGAAGAGGACGTAGAACAGGAAGACGTCGGTGGCGGCGAACACCGCGACCGTCACGGCCTCCTGCACCAGGATCAGCGCGAGGTAGCCGCCCTGCGACCGGCCGGCCGGCAGCTTCTCCGTCCAGCCGGCACCGATCACCAGCGGGATCAGCAGCGCGATGACCGCGATCATCACCAGCGCGATGCCGTCGATGCCGAACTGCAGCCGCACGCCGAACGCCGGGATCCAGTCGACGCCGGTGGCGAGCTGGATGCGGTCGCCGTCCGGGTCGTAGGCGGTCCACAGCAGGACCGCGAGCACGAGCTCGACGAGCGAGAACGCCAGCGCGGCGAGCTTGGCCGTGCGGTCGTTCTTGCGCAGGAACGCCACCACCAGCGCGCCGGCGAGCGGCACCACCAGCAGTGCGATCAGAACCCAGGTCACGAGAACCTCACCACCAGGAGCGCCCCGAGCACGAAGATCGAGCCCAGCAGCATGGACAGTGCGTAGGAGCGGACGAACCCGGTCTGCAGCCTGCGCAACCGGCCGGAGCTACCGCCGAGCAGCGCCGCCGTGCCGTTCACGACACCGTCGACGCCCTTGAGGTCGAGGTACACCAGCGCGCGGGTGAGCCAGGTGCCCGGCCGCGCGAAGAGGGCCTCGTTCAGTGCGTTGCCGTAGAGGTCCGCACGGGCCGCGCGCACCGGGAACGACACGCGCTCCGGGCGCTCGACGGCCTGCTTGCGGCGGCCGAAGAGCAGGAACGCGAGTCCGGCGCCGAGGACCGCGAGCACGACGGTCAGGATCCCGACCATGCCGTGGGAGATCACGCCGTGCTCCTCCTTCAGCTCGCCCAGCGAGGGCTCGAGCCAGCCGGCGAGACGCCCGCCGGAGGAGAGGAACCAGCCGCCGCCGATCGAGCCGACCGCGAGGACGATCATCGGGACGGTCATCGTCAGCGGGGACTCGTGCGGGTGGTAGTCCTTGCCGTTCTCCGCCTTCAGGTCCTTCCAGCGGGGCTGGCCGAGGAAGACGAGGATCAGCAGGCGCGTCATGTAGAACGCGGTCAGCGCGGCGCCGAGCAGTGCGACACCGCCGAAGACCCAGGGCCGCCAGCCCTCTCCGGTGAACGCCGCCGCGATGATGGCGTCCTTGGAGAAGTAGCCCGCGAACGGCGGGATGCCGATCAGGGCGAGGTAGCCGAGCGTCCAGGTGACGAAGGTGATCGGCAGGAACTTGTAGAGCCCGCCCATCCGGCGGATGTTGCCCTCGTCGTTCATGCCGTGCATGACCGAGCCGGCACCGAGGAAGAGCCCGGCCTTGAAGAAGCCGTGCGTCAGCAGGTGCATGATGCCGAGCGCGTACCCGATCGGGCCGAGGCCCACGGCGAGGATCATGTAGCCGATCTGCGAGACCGTCGAGTACGCCAGGACCTTCTTGAAGTCGTCGTAGGCGCAGCCGATGATGCAGCCGATCAGCAGCGTGACGCCACCGATGATCATGACGACCAGGCGGCCGTCCTCGCTCAGGTTGTAGAGCGGGTTCGAGCGGGCGATGAGGTACACGCCCGCGGTGACCATCGTCGCCGCGTGGATCAGGGCGGACACCGGGGTCGGGCCGGCCATCGCGTCCGGCAACCAGGCCTGGAGCGGGAACTGGCCCGACTTGCCGCAGGCGCCGAGGAGCAGCAGCAGCGTGATCGCGAGGACCTCGGCCGAGGAGAACTCGCTGACGCGGCTGAAGACCTCGGTGTACTGCGTGGTTCCGAGCTTGTTGAACATCAGGAAGATCGCGATGGCGAGGCCCAGGTCGCCGACGCGGTTCATCAGGAAGGCCTTCTTGGCCGCCGACGCCGCTTCCGGCTTGTACTGGTACCAGCCGATCAGCAGGTACGAGGCGAGACCGACGCCCTCCCAGCCGAAGTACAGGGTCACGAAGCCGTTGCCCAGCACCAGCAGGAGCATCGCGGAGACGAAGAGGTTGAGGTAGGCGAAGAACTTGCGCCTGCCCTCCTCGTGCGCCATGTAGCCGATCGAGTAGATGTGGATCAGCGAACCCACACCGGTGATCAGCAGCACGAACGTGAGCGACAGCGGGTCGATCCGCAGTCCGAACTCGACGGTCAGCGCGTTGACGTCGATCCAGTCCCACAGGTGCAAGTTCTGCACCCGCTCCTCGGCGTCGGAGATGTCGACGGTCGAGAAGAACAACGCGAGCGCGTAGCCGAACGACGCCAGCAGCGTGGCGCTGCCGAGCAGGTGGCCCCACTTGTCAGCGCGCTTGCCGCTGACCAACAGCACCGCCGCACCGAACGCGGGCAGCGCCAACAACAGCCAGGCGAGAGAAGCGACCCCGCTGGCGGCAACAGGTTCCGTCACCGGTGACCCCTCAGTACTTCAGCAGGTTCGAGTCGTCGACCGAGGCCGAGCGACGCGTCCGGAAGATGGACATGATGATCGCGAGGCCGACGACGACCTCCGCCGCGGCGACGACCATCACGAAGAACGCCATCACCTGACCGTCGAGCGAGCCGTTGATCCGCGCGAACGTCACGAGGCTCAGGTTGACCGCGTTGAGCATGAGCTCCACGCACATGAAGACCACGATGGCGTTGCGGCGCACCAGGACGCCGACCGCGCCGATGCTGAACAGCAGTGCCGACAGCAGCAGGTAGTACGTGGGGGTCACGACTCACTTCCCTTGAGCGCGTGCGAGTCGGGCTGGTGCCCGGCGCCCGCGACGCCGGAGACGTCGTCGGACAGCGTGGACCTGTCGGTCGCCTCGATGACGTCGAACAGCGACTCCTCCGCCACGGTGCCGTCGGGCAGCAGCGCGGGCGTGGCCACCGAGTTCGCGGTGGCGAAGACACCGGGGCCGGGGATGGAGCCGACCCGCTTGCCGTCCTGGAAGCGCTCCTCGACGAGCTCCTTCTGGGTCTTCTTGGCGGGCTTGCCGTCCCTGCCGACGAAGGCCAGGATCATCGCGCCGAGCGCGGCGGTGATCAGCAGTGCCGAGGTGAGCTCGAACGCGAACAGGTAGTCCGTGAAGAGCTTCTGGCCGATGTTGCCGACGTTGCCGCCGTTGGTGGTGTTGGCCTCCGCGAGACCGGCGGGCTCGACCGAGGTGAGCGCGCGGCCCACGGAGCCGACCATCAGCACGGCGAAGCCGATGCCGAGCAGCGCGGCCGCGAGCCGCTGGCCGCGGATGACCTCGACGACCGAGTC
The DNA here is from genome assembly GCF_042725365.1 of Lentzea sp. NPDC060358. Lineage (NCBI taxonomy): Bacteria > Bacillati > Actinomycetota > Actinomycetes > Pseudonocardiales > Pseudonocardiaceae > Lentzea > Lentzea sp. NPDC060358. The sequence continues at coordinate 10,119 of NZ_JBHXCW010000005.1, forward strand.
CGAGCTGTCGCGGCCGACCATCATCAGCACGAACAGGAACAGCATCATGATCGCGCCGGTGTAGACGATGATCTGCACGAAGCCGAGGAACGGCGCCTGCTGGATCATGTAGAGCACACCGAGGCTGAGCATCGTGACGACGAGCCACAGCGCGGAGTGCACGGCGTTGCGCGCGAACAGCATGCCGAGCGCGCCGGCCAGCGCGAGCGGGCCGAGGACCCAGAACGCGACGGCCTCGCCCGTGGTGACGGTGTCGACCACGCGCTGCACGGGCTCCGGCTGCTGGGCGAGGAAGGTCAGGAGGCTCACTGCTGAGCCTCCTTGCCCTCGTGGGCCACCTTCGCGAGCTGCGGGCCGTTCACGTAGTAGTCCTGCTCGTTGTCGCCGAGCCGCATCGGGTGCGGCGGCTGCTCCATGCCGGGCAGCAGCGGGGCGAGCAGGTCCTCCTTCGTGAAGATCAGGTCCTGGCGGTTGTCGTCGGCGAGCTCGTACTCGTTCGTCATCGTGAGCGACCGGGTCGGGCACGCCTCGATGCACAGGCCGCAGCCGATGCAGCGCAGGTAGTTGATCTGGTAGTCGGCGCCGTAGCGCTCACCGGGGGAGAACCGCGCTTCCTCGGTGTTGTCGCCACCCTCGACGAAGATCGCGTCCGCGGGGCAGGCCCACGCGCACAGCTCGCAGCCGACGCACTTCTCCAGCCCGTCCGGGTGCCGGTTCAGCTGGTGACGGCCGTGGAACCGCGGCGCGGTCACCTTCTTGACCTCGGGGTACTCCTCCGTCACCACCTTCTTGAACATGGTGCCGAAGGTGACGCCGAAGCCTTTCAGGGACTCGAACATCCCTACTCAGCCTCCTTACCGGTGGTGACGGCTGCCGTCTCCTTGGGGAGGGTGGCGACCTTGACCTTGCGCTTGGGCGCTGACTTGGGGACGACGAGGTCGAGCGGCGGCACGGGGAAGCCGGAACCCGCGAGCGGAACGCCCTTGGTGTCCTGGACCTTCTTGTCCGGCAGCAGGAACGAGACCAGCAGCACGAGACCGACGACCACGCCGAGCGCGATGAGCCGCTGCGCCGTGGAGAGCTGCTGGATGGCACCGGTGCGGATGACCGCGACGGCCATGATCCAGACGAGGCTGGTCGGGACCAGCACCTTCCAGCCCAGCTTCATGAACTGGTCGTAGCGCGTGCGGGGAAGCGTGCCGCGCAGCCAGATGAAGAGGAACAGGAAGCCCAGCGTCTTGACGATGAACCAGAGCAGGCCCCACCAGCCGGTGTTCATGAACTCGCCGCTCCACGGGGCGTGGTAGCCGCCCAGGAACAGCGTGGTCGCGAGCGCCGAGACGGTCACCATGTTCACGTACTCGGCGAGGAAGAACAGCGCGAACTTCAGCGAGCTGTACTCCGTGTGGAAACCACCGACCAGCTCCGACTCGGCCTCGGGGAGGTCGAACGGGGCGCGGTTGGTCTCGCCGACCATCGACACGACGTAGATCGCGAAGCTGGGGAACAGCAGGAGGCCGAACCAGCCGGGGAACACCCCGAGCACGGTCGAGGCCTGCGCGTTCACGATGTCGCCGGTCGACATCGAGCCGGTGAACATGATCACCGCGACGATCGACAGGCCCATCGCGATCTCGTAGGAGATCACCTGCGCGGCCGAGCGCAGCGCGGCGAGCAGCGGGTACGGCGAGCCGGAGGACCAGCCCGCCAGCACGATGCCGTAGACGCCGATCGAGGAGCAGGCCAGCACCACCAGGACGCCGACCGGGAGGTCGACGAGCTGCAGCGCGGTCTGCTGCCCGAACAGGTTGACCTCACCCGCGAGCGGGATCACCGAGAACGCGAGGAACGCGGGGATGCAGGAGATCACCGGGGCGAGGAAGAAGACCCACTTGTCCGCGAGGACCGGGCGGATGTCCTCCTTGAACGCGAGCTTCAGGCCGTCCGCGAGCGACTGCAGCCAGCCGTTCGGGCCCACGCGGTTGGGGCCGGGACGCTGCTGCATGCGCGCGACGACCTTGCGCTCCCAGTTGATCATGAACAGGGTCATGACCACGAGGAAGGCGAAGATCCCGACGACCTTGACCAGGACCAGCCAGACCGGGTCGTCGGCGAGGAGCTTGGCGGTCTCGCCGTTCTCCGCCGCGAAGACGTGCTGGATCATTGCTTCACCCCAGAGGACGATCCGCCGCTGACGGAGACGATCGAGCCGTGGCCCGCGCCGAGCGTGGCCCGGACGGTCACGTCACCCGAGTTGGTGGGCAGCCAGATGACGCCCTCGGGCAGGTCGTCGGTCTCGACCGGGAGCGTGATCGCGCCACGCTCCGTGGAGACCGTCACGTGGCCGCCGGTCACGAGGCCGAACTGCGCCGCCGTGGCCTCCGCGATCTTCGCGACGACCGGGCGCGCGGTGCCGGCCAGGTGCGGCTCGTCGACCTGCAGCGAGCCGTTGCCGATCAGGCGGTGCCAGGTGGCGAGCACGACCTTGCCCGGTCCGGCCGGGGACTGCAGCGGCGCGGCGACGTTCAGCGAGGAACCGGTGACGGCGCCCTCGCCGAGACGGGCCAGGTCGGCGGCCGAGGCGGCGGGCGTCTGCGTGAACAGGTCCGCGTCCATCTCCACCGCGAGGGTGTCGAGCACGCGGCAGTCCGGCAGCGCACCGGTGCCTTCGAGCGTCAGGCCGAACTCGCGGCGGCGGCCCTCCCAGTTGAGGAAGCTGCCGGCCTTCTCGACCGCGGGAGCGATCGGGAGGACGACGTCGGCGTGCGCGGTGACCGCGCTCGGCCGCATCTCCAGGCTGACCACGAAACCGGCCCCGGCCAGCGCCTTCTCCGCGAGCCGCGGGTCGGGCAGGTCGAACGGGTCGACGCCGCCGACCACCAGGCCGGACAGCTGACCGGCCGCGGCGGCGGAGAGGATGCCCGTGGTGTCGCGGCCGGGCGTCGCGGGCAGCGAGCCCTCCTCGACGCCCCAGGTGCGCTCGACCTCGGTGCGGGCCGCGGCGTTGCTGACGTGGCGGCCACCGGGCAGCAGGTTCGGCGTGGCACCGACCGCGAGCGCGCCGCGCTCACCGGCACGGCGGGGAATCCACGCGACCTTGGCGCCGGTGCGCTCCGCGAGCCTCGCGACCGCGGTGAACGCGCCGGGGATCACGGCGGCGCGTTCGCCGACCAGGATCACCGCGCCGGGCTTGGACAGCAGCTCGACGACGTCGGAGGCGTGCTCCGGCAGCGCGTTGATGGCGTTCGCCTCGGCACCGGGCACGCAGGCGAGCAGCGTGCCGAAGGTCTTCTCGACGGCCGGGGTCGTGAACTGGCCGAGGTGGAAGACCTTCGTGGTGCCCTTGCGGGCGGCCTTGCGCAGGCGCAGGAAGACGATCGGCGCCTCCTCCTCGGGCTCGAACGCGACCAGCAGCGCGGCCGGTGCGGACTCGATGCCTCCGAAGGTGACTCCGTTGTCCGGGTTGGTGAACACGGTGGTCCCGGACAGGAACTCCAGCTCCTCGGCCGAGTGCGGCCGGGCGCGGAAGTCGATGTCGTTGGTGCGCAACGCGATCCGGGCGAACTTCGAGTACGCGTAGGCGTCCTCGACGGTCAGCCGGCCGCCGGGCAGCACGCCGACGCCGTTCGCCTCGCGCGCCGCCGTCAGCCCCGCCGCCGCGACCTGCAGCGCCTCGGTCCACGACGACTCGCGCAGCTCGCCGCTCTCCGCGTCCCGCACCAGGGGCCGCCTGATGCGGTCACCGGTCGTGGCGTAGCGGAAGGCGAACCGGCCCTTGTCGCAGATCCACTCCTCGTTGACCTGCGGGTCGTCACCGGCGAGCTTGCGCTGCACCTTGCCGCGCCGCCAGTCCGTGCGCTCGGCACACCCGGAGGAGCAGTGCTCGCAGACGCTCGGCGTCGACACGAGGTCGAACGGCCGGGCGCGGAAGCGGTAGGCGGCCGACGTGAGCGCGCCGACCGGGCAGATCTGGATGGTGTTGCCGGAGAAGTAGCTCTGGAACGGCTTCTCCTTGGCCACACCGATCTGCTGCTGCGCACCGCGCTCGAGCAGTTCGATGAACGGGTCGCCGGCGATCTGCGCGGAGAACCGCGTGCAGCGCTGGCAGAGCACGCAGCGCTCGCGGTCGAGCAGCACCTGCGTGGAGATGTTGATCGGCTTCGGGAACGTCCGCTTGTGCTCGTGGAAGCGGGAGTCGCTGCGGCCGTGGGCGATCGCCTGGTTCTGCAGCGGGCACTCACCGCCCTTGTCGCAGATCGGGCAGTCCAGCGGGTGGTTGATGAGCAGCAGCTCCATCACACCCTGCTGGGCCTTGTCCGCGACCGGCGAGGTCAGCTGGGTCTTCACGACCATGCCGTCCGCGACCGTCATCGTGCAGGAGGCCTGCGGCTTCGGCATCGGCCGGCCGCCCATCTCGACCTCGACGAGGCACTGGCGGCAGGCGCCCGCGGGCTCCAGCAGCGGGTGGTCGCAGAAGCGCGGGATGACCGTGCCGAGGCGCTCGGCCGTGCGGATCAGCAGCTCACCCTTGGGCGCCACCACTTCGACGCCGTCGATGACGAGCTTGACGTGACCCTCGGGCACGACGACCTCGGAGGTCGTGCTCTTGTCAGGGGCGATGGTCATGCGTTCGCTCCAGCCAGGACCTTGGAGTTCTGGTCGCAGAGAGCCAGGAACTCGTCCTTGAAGTACTTGATGCCACTGGTGATCGGGCTGACGGCACCGTCACCGAGCGCGCAGAAGGAACGGCCGAGGATGTTGTCGCAGACGTCGAGCAACGTGTCGATGTCGCTCGCCGTGCCGTTGCCCGCCACCATCCGCTGCAAGATCTGCACCAGCCAGTACGTGCCCTCGCGGCACGGCGTGCACTTGCCGCACGACTCGTGCTTGTAGAACTCCGTCCACTTCATGACGGCCCACGGCACGGACACGGTCTCGTTGAAGATCTGCAGGGCGGTGGTGCCCAGCATCGAACCGGCCTCGGCGGCGCCCTCGAAGTCGAGCGGCACGTCGAGGTGCTCGGCGGTGAACAGCGGGGTGGACGAGCCGCCCGGCGTCCAGAACTTCAGCGGGATGCCGTCCTTCATGCCACCGGCCATGTCGAGCAGCTGCCGCAGGGTCGTGCCCATCGGCGCCTCGTACTGGCCGGGGTTCGTCACGTGGCCCGACAGCGAGTAGATCTTCGGGCCGGGCGACCGGTCGCGACCCATCGCGCGGAACCAGTCCGCACCGCCGTTGACGATGAAGGGAACCGAAGCGATCGTCTCGACGTTGTTCACCACGGTGGGCGACGCGTACAGACCCGAGGTGGCGGGGAACGGCGGCTTGAGCCGCGGCTGGCCGCGCCGGCCCTCCAGCGAGTCGAGCAGCGCGGTCTCCTCGCCGCAGATGTACGCGCCGGCGCCGGCGTGGACCACGAGGTCCAGGTCGAACCCGCTGCCGAGGATGTCCTTGCCCAGGTAGCCCTTGGCGTACGCCTCGCGCACCGCCGCGTTGAGGCGGCGGATGCAGTGCAGGACCTCGCCGCGGACGTAGATCGCCGCGAAGTTCGCGCGGATCGCGTACGACGTGATGATCACGCCCTCGATCAGCGAGTGCGGGTCCGCCATCATCGTGGGGATGTCCTTGCAGGTGCCCGGCTCGCCCTCGTCGGCGTTGATGACGAGGTAGTGCGGCTTGCCGTCGCCCTGCGGGATGAAGCCCCACTTCATGCCGGTGGGGAACCCCGCGCCGCCCCGGCCGCGCAGGCCGGAGTCCTTGCACTGCTGGATGAGCTGGTCCGGGTGGGCCTTGAGGGCCTTCGGCAGCGCGGTGTAGCCACCGGTGCGCTCGTAGGTCTCCATGGTCCAGGACCTGGGCTCGGTCCAGCGCTTGGTGAGAACGGGAGTCAGCGGGTCAACCATCTTGTGCCCCCTACTTCTTTTCCGGCAGGGCGGGGAACTCGGCGTCGGACGGCATCTCCGGCGCGTCCCAGCCGCGTTCCTGGGCGATCTTGGCGCCGCGCAACGACTCCGGCGCCGCCGACGGGCCGTCGAGGTCGGCGTCGCGCCCCTCGAAGAACCCGGCGAGCTGGAGCTCGGCCTGCTTGAAGTCGGTGAGCGGGGCACCGCGGGTGGGGTCGGGCTTCTCCCCCGCCTGCAGCGCCTGCACGAGTCCCAGCGCCTTCTCGGGCGTCTGGTTGTCGTAGAACTCGTAGTTCACCTGCAGCACCGGGCCGAGGTCGCACGCGGCGAGGCACTCGGCGTGCTCCAGCGTGATCGAGCCCGGCGTGCCCGGCTCGCCCGCGGTCTCCTCGTGGCCCACACCCAGGTGGTCCTTGAGCTTCTTGTAGATGTCGTCGCCACCGAGGGCCGCGCACAGCGTGTTGGTGCACACGCTCACGAGGTGCTCACCGCAGGGACGGCGCTTGTACATCGTGTAGAACGTCGCGACCGCGCTGACCTCGGCCTCGGTCAGGTCGAGCTGCCCGGCGCAGAACCGGATGCCCTCCTGCGAGACGTACCCCTCCACCGACTGCACGAGGTGCAGCATCGGCAGCAGGGCGCTGCGGGCCTGCGGGTAGCGGGCGACGATCGCCTGCGCGCGGTCCGCGGTGGCCTGGTCGAAGACGACGTTCTCTGGAGCCTGGGTCATCGGTCACAACCACCCATCACCGGGTCGATCGAGGCGACGGACGCGATCACGTCGGCGACCATGCCGCCCTCGCACATCGCGGGCATCGACTGGAGGTTCACGAAGCTCGGTTCGCGCAGGTGCACGCGCATCGGCCGGGTGCCGCCGTCGGAGACGACGTGGTAGCCGAGCTCGCCGCGCGGCGACTCGACGGGCACGTACACCTGGCCCGGCGGGACCTTGAAGCCCTCGGTCACCAGCTTGAAGTGGTGGATGAGGGACTCCATGGACTGGCCCATGATCTTGCGGACGTGCTCGAGCGAGTTGCCCATGCCGTCGCTGCCGATCGTGAGCTGCGCGGGCCACGCGATCTTCGCGTCCTCGACCATCACCGGACCGGTCGGCAGGCTCTTCACGACCTGCTTGACGATCTTGAGCGACTGGTGGATCTCCTCGAGGCGCAGCAGGTACCGCGCGAAGCAGTCCGCCGCGTTCGAGGTCGGCACGTCGAAGGTGTAGTTCTCGTAGCCGCTGTACGGCTCGATCTTGCGCAGGTCCCAGGCGAGGCCCGCGGAGCGCAGGATCGGGCCGGTGACGCCGAGCGCGAGGCACGCGTCGACGGGCAGGTAGCCCACGCCCGCGAGGCGGTTGCGCCAGATCGGCTGGCCGGTGAGCAGCTTGTCGTAGTCCGGGAGCCGCTTCTCCATGATCTTGACGAACGACGTGATCTTCTCGACCGCGTCGTCCGGCAGGTCCTGAGCGAGGCCGCCGGGACGGATGAACGCGTGGTTCATCCGCAGGCCGGTGAGGTGCTCCAGCAGGTGCAGGACCTCTTCGCGCTCGCGGAAGCCCGCGGTCATGCCGGTGAGGGCGCCGAGCTCCATGCCGCCGGTGGCGAGCGCCACGAGGTGCGAGCTGATCCGGTTGAGCTCCATCAGCAGCACGCGGACGGCCTGCGCCTTGTCCGGGACCGTGATCCCGAGCAGCTTCTCGACGCTCATGCAGTACGCCGCTTCGTGGTGCAGCGGCGCCAGGTAGTCCGTGCGCGTGATGAACGTGACGCCCTGGACCCAGTTGCGGTACTCGAGGTTCTTCTCGATGCCTGTGTGCAGGTACCCGATGACGCTGCGCGCGTGGGTGACCGTCTCGCCCTCGAGCTCCAGGACCAGGCGGAGCACGCCGTGGGTCGAGGGGTGCTGCGGGCCGAGGTTCATGACGATGCGCTCGTCCTGGACCGCGTCCGCGAGCACCTCGTCCCAGTCGCCGCCGGTCACCGTGTAGACGGTGCCCTCGGTGGTCCTGCGGGAGTCCGCGACCTCCGCGCTGCCGGTGCTGGTGCGGGTGTCGACGTCGTCCGTGCTGTCACTGCCGGTCGAGCTGGTGTTCGTCCCGGTGGTGACGTCGGAAAGCCGCTCGGTCATGAGTACGACCGCCTCTGGTCCGGCGGAGGAATCTCCGCGCCCTTGTACTCGACCGGAATGCCGCCCAGCGGGTAGTCCTTGCGCTGCGGGTGGCCGTCCCAGTCGTCCGGCATGAGGATGCGGGTCAGTCCGGGGTGACCGTCGTAGATGATCCCGAACATGTCCCAGGTCTCGCGCTCCTGCCAGTCCGCCGTCGGGTAGACCTCGACGAGGCTCGGCACGTGCGGGTGCTCGGCGTCGACGGCGACCTCCAGCCGCACGCGGCGGCGGTAGGTCATCGACGTGAGGTGGGTGACCGAGTGCAGGCGCTGCGGCACGTCGGCGCCGTAGTCGACACCGGACACCGAGCTGCAGAGCTCGAAGCGCAGCGACGGGGTGTCGCGGAAGATCCGCGCGACCTCCAGCAGCGTCTCCGGCTTGAGGTAGAAGGTGATCTCGCCGCGGTCGACGGTGACCTGCTGCACGGTGTCGGCGGGCAGGCCCTTCTCGCCGATCGCGGCGAACAGCTCGTCCGCGACCTCGTCGAACCAGCCGCCGAACGGGCGCTCGGACGGAGCGGCCACGTGGGCGGGCAGGCGCAGGCCGCCGAAGCCGGACGTGTCGCCGGAGCCGGTGACGCCGAACAGGCCCTGGCGTTCCTTGCCCGCGAGGATCGGGGCCTTGGCCTTCGCCTCGTCCCCGTTGGTCTTGTCGAGGTCCTCTCCCGCGCGGTTGACGCTGGAGTGCTCTCCCCCTGGCTCGGTCACTTCTTCCTCGCAAAGCGCTCGGACGACGGGATCAGGTCGGTGCGGTAGCCCGAGTCGGCGAGCGCCTTGGCGCGCACGGCGCCGAGCGGCTCGTCCATGATCTTGGCGTGGATCTTGAGGATCGCGTCCATCAGCATCTCCGGCCGCGGCGGGCAGCCCGGCAGGTACATGTCGACGGGGACGACGTGGTCGACGCCCTGCACCACCGCGTAGTTGTTGAACATGCCGCCACTGCTGGCGCACACGCCCATGGCCAGCACCCAGCGCGGCTCGGGCATCTGGTCGTAGATCTGCCGCAGCACCGGCGCCATCTTGTTGGTGACGCGGCCGGCCACGATCATCAGGTCCGCCTGGCGCGGTGAGGCCCGGAAGACCTCCATGCCGAAGCGGGCCAGGTCGTACCGCGGCGCACCTGTCGTCATCATCTCGATGGCGCAGCAGGCCAGGCCGAAGGTGGCAGGCCACAGCGAGGACTTGCGGGTCCAGTTGACCAGCTTCTCGACACTGACCAGCAGGACGCCGTTCGGGAGCTTCTCCTCGAGACCCATGACTTCCTCAGTTCCAGTCGAGGCCGCCGCGACGCCACACGTAGACGTACGCGAAGCCGACCGTGGCGACGAACAGGACGATCTCCACCAGCCCGAACAGGCCGAGCTTGTCGGCAGCCACGGCGAACGGGTAGAGGAACACCATTTCGATGTCGAACAAGATGAAGAGCATCGCCGTCAGGTAGTAGGCGACGGGCATGCGCCCACCACCCACGACCGGCTGCGGGCTCGGCTCGATGCCGCACTCGTAGGCGTCGAGCTTCGCCTTGTTGTAGCGGCGGGGTCCGATGTAGGGCGCTGCGGTCACCGAGAACAGTGCGAACGCCCCGGCTAGCGCGAACATCAATACGAGGGGGAGGTAAGGGTCAAGCACGCTCCGTCGTCCTTTCCTCGCGGTCGACCGCACCCTAAGGGTGTTGTTCTGCGACTCGTTTGTTAGGCGGGCCTAACAAACGCTTGTGAAACAGTTCACAAGCCTGTGCACACTGTTGTGAAGTGATTCACAAGGTCGCTCGCCAGTGTAGAACGCCTGTAAATGACCTAGATCACAGGGTCTGACCTGGGGCTTTTACATGGCGGACACAAACGAAACGGCACCGGCTCGTATTGAGCCGGTGCCGTCACCTGATCGGAGTAATTCAGGCAGTCGGAGCGAGCTTTGTGGCGGCCACGATGAGGCGGTCCATTGAGTCGCCGTCCTTGGGGTCGTAGAGGCCCGCCAGCAGCTTGAGCACGAGTTTCATCAGGCGCTTTCGCGGCATTCCGTACTTCGTTGCGGTCCGCATGATCGCCGGGTTGCCGATCAGCTTGGAGAAGACGTTGCCGAGCCGGTAGTAGCTGCCGAGCGCTTCCTCGATCCGCACCGGGTAGCCGTGCAGCGCCCGTTCACGGTTGACGCCGGTCCGCGCGAGGGCCTGGACGATCGACTCGGACGCGATCTTGGCCGACTCCATGGCGTAGCCGATGCCCTCGCCGTTGAAGGGGTTGACCATGCCGCCGGCGTCGCCGACGAGCACGAGGCCCGCCCGGTAGTGCGGCTTGCGGTTGAGACCCATGGGCAGCGCGGCGCCACCGATGCGGCTGGTGGCGTTCTCCTCGCGGAAGCCCCACTCCTCCGGGGTGCCGTCGAGCCAGGAGCGCAGCAGCTGCCGGTAGTCGGTGGTGCCGTAGGCCTTCGAGGTGCTGAGGATGCCGAGCCCGACGTTCACGCTGCCGTCGCCCATGCCGAAGATCCAGCCGTAACCGGGCAGCAGCTGCCCGTCCGGCGCCCACAGCTCGAGGTGCGACTCGAGGTAGTCGTCCTTGGTGCGCGGGCTGGTGTAGTAGCGGCGCACCGCCACGCCCATCGGCTTGGCGTCGTCCTTCTGCAGGCCGACGCTCAGCGCCAGGCGCGCGGACACGCCGTCGCAGCCGACGACGATCGGTGCCCGGTAGGTGACCGGGTTGCGCTCCGGCCCCTGCTTGGCCTCGACGCCGACCACGCGGCCGTTCTCGATGATGGCCTTGGTGACCGTCGTGTGCTCGTGCATGCGCGCGCCGGCCGCCTTCGCGGCGTTGGCGAGCATCTCGTCGAAGTCCATGCGCGGCCGCACGACGCCGTAGTTCGGGAACGTGGCCAGGTCAGGCCAGTCGAGCTCCATCGTGACGCCGCCACCGACCACGCGGAGGCCCTTGTTGTGCAGCCAGCCGTTGGACTCGCGGGTGTCGATGCCGAGGTCGATGAGCTGCTTCACGCCCCGGGGCGTGAGGCCGTCGCCGCAGACCTTCTCCCGGGGGAAGGTGCTCTTCTCGAGGAGGAGGACGTCGAGGCCCGCCCTGGCGAGGTAGGTCGCCGCGGTCGAGCCCGCCGGTCCCGCACCCACCACGATGACGTCGGCGTCCTCGTTGATCCCGCGCCTGCTCATCCAGACTCCCTAACGTGTACCGGTCACAGCTCACAGCTCTGTTCGCGACTCTAACCGGCGTTCGCTGAGGGTTCCGGGGACGGTTCGGGGACCAGGCAGGTCGGGCGTGATCGCGGGGTCTGGGCTGGGTGGGGTTGCGGCGTGATCGCTCGACGCGGGGTGTCCGGCCGCCCAGGAGTGTCAGACCCGCTGAGTACGTTGGGTCGCGGGGGGTCCCGATCCCGGGGGGACCCCTGCGTCAGCCTGCCGCTTGCCGGACACAGGCCCGGGGTCGGGTCAGGCGCCCTGCCCGGCGTCCTTCGGCTTCGCGCCGGTGGGCATGGCCTCGCCCGCACCCGCCGCGCCCGAACTCGCCGCGCCCGAACTCGCCACGTCAGCGCCCGCCACGTCAGCGCCCGCACCGGCCGCGCTCGCGCCTGCGGCATCTGCGCCCGCACCCGCAGCGTCCGGACCCGCAGCGTCAGCAGCCACCGCGTCCGCTGCCTTCGGCTTGGGCTTCGTCGCGCGGTGCAGCGCCACCATCCCGCCGGTCAGGTTGAACCACGCCACGTCCTCCCAGCCCGCCTTCGAGATGAGCTCGGCCAGGGAGCGCTGGTCCGGCCACGAGGCCATCGACTCGGCGAGGTAGGAGTAGGCCACCGGGTTCGACGAGACGAACCGGGCGATGAACGGCAGCAGTTTGAGCAGGTAGCGCATGTAGACGAAGCGGAACGGCGGGAAGACCGGGGTGGAGACCTCGCAGATCACCATGCGGCCGCCGGGCTTCACGACGCGGGCCATCTCGCGGAGGGCCACGACCGTGTCGTTGAAGTTGCGGATGCCGAAGGACACCGTGACGGCGTCGAACGAGTTGTCCTTGAAGGGCAGGCGCAGGGCGTCGGCGGCCACCTTCGGGACTCGGCGGTGCGATCCCGAGGCGAGCATGCCCACGGAGAAGTCGGCGGCCACGCACCAGGCGCCCGACTCGGCATACTCCACCGTAGACACGGCGGTGCCGGCGGCCAGGTCCAGGACCTTCTCGCCGGGGCGGGCGTCGAGCACGCGCCTGCTCCACTCCCGCCAGCGGCGGTCGAAGCCCAGCGTCATGACCGAGTTCGTGCGGTCGTAGCCCTTGGCCACGCCGTCGAACATCTCGGCGACCTCGCGGGGGTTCTTGTCCAAGCCGGCTCGCGACATGCCTAGAGACTAAGTCAGGGTCGCCGAGATCATCTTCAGGGCACCTTCAGGGCGGTGAGCATGCCGTCGACCGCCGCGTGCCACGGGTACTGCTCCGCGCGCGCCCTCGCCGCCTCCCGCGAACCCGACGCGAGCAGGTGCCGGGCCGCGGAGGCGAACGCGGTCGCGTCGTCGGGGACGGCCGCGCCGCACGACGGCTGGACGATCTCCTTCAGCGCGCTGCTGCTGCTCACGACCACCGGTGTGCCGCTCGCCAGGGCCTCCAGGGCGGCCAGGCCGAACGTTTCGTTCGGGCCCGGCGCCAGCGAGAGGTCGGAGGAGGCGAGGAGCGCGGCGACGTCCGAACGCGACTTCACGAAGCCCAGGAACGTCACCGGCAGGCCCGCCGCGCGTTTCTCCAGCGCCGCTCGGCGGGGACCGTCGCCCGCGATCACCAGGCGGGCCGAGTGGCCCTGCTCGTGGAGTTCGGCGAGCGTGTCGACGGAGCGTTCGACGTGCTTCTCCGGCGAAAGTCGTCCACAGTGGACCAACAGCTTCTCCCTGCCCTGCAACAGGTCCCGGCGCAGGTCGGCGGAGTGGCGTCGTGGGGTGAACGTGGTCAGGTCGACGCCCAGCGGCACCTGGGTGACGTTGCGCGCGCCGATGCGGTCGAACTCCTCGCGGGCGAACGCCGTCGTGCACACGACCGTGTCGTAGGAGGCGGCCATGCGGCGGTTCGCCCAGTCGGCGCCGCGTTCGGCGGGGCGTTCGGGCAGCACGAACCGCAGCAGCCGGTCGAGGCGTTCGTGGGAGATCACGACGCTGGGGATGCCGCGGTCGCCCGCCCACGCGCCCATGCCGCGCAGCGTCAGCCGGTCGGACACCTCCAGGCGGTCGGGGCCGAGGCGTTCGACCAGCGACTTCACCCGCCACGGGTCCACGACGCGGTAGCCGCCGGTGTACGGGATCTTCACCGCGGGCAGCGTGATCCGCCGCACGCCGCCGGGCAGCACCTCGTCGGCGTGGCGGTCGCCGGGGACCACCAGCACGACCTCGTGGCCCGACTGCGCGTAGCCGGTGCCGAGGTGGTGCAGCGCCGTGCGGAGGCCGCCCGACTTCGGTCCGTAGAAGTTGGCCAGCTGGACGACCCTCAAGCCGCCGCCCGGTGGGTGAGGCCCAGCACGGCGGCGTAGTGGCCCATCAGCTCGTCGCAGATCGCGGGCCAGGTGCGGGAGAGCACCGACCTGCGGGCGGCGACGCCGAACCGCCTGCGCCGCAGCGGGTCGCGCAGCAGGTCGACGTACTGGGCGAGGTCTGCCTCGAACAGGTACCCGGTCCGGCCGTGCGCCACGAGGTCGCGCGGGCCGCCCGCGTTCGGCGCGAGCACCGGCAGGCCGGTCGCGAGCGCCTCCTGGACGGCCTGGCAGAACGTCTCGTGCGGGCCGGTGTGGACGAAGACGTCGAGCGAGGCGTAGGCGTCCGCGAGGTCCTGACCGGTGCGGAAGCCGAGGAACTCCGCGTTCGGCAGGTCGCGTTCCAGCTGCTCGCGGTCGGGGCCGTCGCCGACGATCCGCAGGTGCACGCCGGGCAGGTCGTGCAGCTCCTTCAGGCGGTGGACCTGCTTCTCCGGCGCGAGGCGGCCGACGTAGCCGATGGTGAGCACGTCGTTCTGCCTGGCGCGCGGGCGGAACAGGTCGACGTCGACACCGCGGCCCCACCGGTGCACGCGCGGCACCCCGTGCCGCTCCAGCGCCTCGACGGCCGAACTGGACGGTGCCAGCGTGCGGTCGGCGAGCGTGTGCAGGTGTTTCGTCCAGCGCCACGCCGCCCGCTTGGTCAGCCCCAGCCCGTAGTTGCCGGCGAACCCGGCGACGTCGGTCTGGTAGACCGCGACCGTCGGCACGTCGATCTTGCGCGCGGCTCTCAGGCCGTACGCGCCCAGCACGAACGGCGACGCGAGGTGCACGACGTCGGGCCGGAAGCCGGCCAGCGCGTGGAGCACCCTCGGGCTCGGCACGCCGACCGGCAGGCTGGTCACCCCCGGCACGTCGACGGAGGACACCCGGACGACGGGTGTGCCGTGGTGGTCCTCGGCGCCGGCACCGGGCGCGACCACCAGAGCCTGGTGGCCGCCTCGCCGCAGGTGCTCGAGCACGCGGAGAACGGAGTTGGTGACCCCGTTCACCTGGGGCAGGAAGCTCTCGGTCACGATCGCTACGCGCACGAACGACACCTTGTAGTGCGCGCGTGAAGTCCGAATGACACCCAATTTGACGTGGTCAGAACACCTCACGTCGTGGCCAGGTGATCGTCGGTTCGTCATCTCCGCGTCGGTTTCCGGACACACGACGCGGTGAAACTAGGCCAGCATGACCGTCTTGTCGTCCCGTCCCGCGCAGCCAGCCGACCCCGGACTGGTCTCCATCGCGCTGGAAGTGGCCGGTCGCCTCGCGAACGACGCCTCGGACGTCATCATGGCCACCGCCGGCCGCGGCGTGCGTCCCGACTCCGGCGAGTCGCCGTTCGACTGGGTCACCGACACCGACCGCACCCTGGAGCGCCACACCCGGCGCGTGCTCACCGCCGAGTTCCCGTCGATCCCCGTGTTCTGCGAGAACTCCGACGTCCCCGCCGCGGCCGACTCCGAGTTCCGCTGGGTCGTCGACCCGGTGGACGGCACGGCGAACTACACCGCGGGCATGCCGTGGTGCGCCTACAGCCTCGCCCTGGTCGACCGCTGGGGCCCGGTCGTGGGCGTCGTGGCCGACCCGTACCGCTCGCAGATCTACGCCGCCGCCCGCGGCCGTGGCATGCGGGCCAACGGCACCCCGGTGCGGTTGACCGAACGCCAAGGCGACTCCCTGGTCGTGTGCACCGAGATGACCCGCACGGGCCCGTGGCCGGGCATGGGCGAGTTCATCTCCACGGCAGCGACAGCGGGCACGGGCGTGCGCGTCCTCGGTTCGAAATGCCTCGCCGTCGCACAGGTGGCGTTGGGACACGTGGCCGCCGCCGTGCTGCACGGCTACCACGAGTGGGACGTGGCCGGTGCCGTGTCGCTGGCCGTGGAGTCGGGTGCGGTCGTGCTCGACAGACGCGGCGAGGGGGCCCAACTACCCGTGGACGGCCTTCTGGTCGCCGCTCCGGACGCGGCCGACGAGGTGCTGGGCTGGTGGCAGTCCGCGCTTCAGGTGGACAGCTGAGGCAGCTGCTTCTCGAGCACCTCGAGGTGCGTGCGCGCCTCGTGGAGCTCGGGGTGGTCGAACATCTGCAGCGCGACCCGCCCGACCTCGTTCTCGAACTGGTGGAAGTCGTGCGTGGCCTTGAGCAGCCGCTGGTAGACGGGGTGCTGCCGGTCGACGGCCCCGAGCGCCCTGCCGAGCTGCGCGATGCCGCGCACGTCGTCGAGCTCCCCGGCGAGCTGCCCGCTGATCCGCTCGAGCCACTCCTTGGCGGGCGAGTCCGGCACGGTCTGCACGGCGGCGGCAACTCTCCTGGTGGACGCGGCACACCGTTCGACCAGGTCGGACCACATGTCGTAGGGCCGCTGCGGGTGCGGCGGCGCGTAGACCGGCCGCGGCACGGCGGGCCGCTGGGCCGAGCGGCGGACAAAGCCGACGCCGGTGCCGACCAGGGCGCCGGGGACGCCGCCGACGGTCAGCGCCAGGATCAGGATCGCGATGATCGTGGCGAGGACCGAGGACGGTTTGTCGCTCGCGATCGACAGCTCGAGGAGCGTCATGAGGGCGCCCATCACCAGGGTGCCGATCCCGGCACCCCAGAGCATCGAGCGGATCACGACCCCCATGACACCGATCGTGCCACGTTCGGGGCGGGTTCGTCCGTCCAACCGGGGTCTCGGATTGCATGCGGCTCTGATACAGTTCTTCTTGCCGGTTCCAATAGGAGCCGGAAGTGGACCCGGTTCACCCGCCGGACGACGGGTTGCCGGGTTTCGCGCTGTCTAGGGGTTTTCCACCGACGTCACCTCAGCGATCAGCCCGGCGGTTCGACGGCGCCAGTCACCTCCCGCCCCGTACGACCAGGCGATCGCATCGCTGATCCAGAGCAGCGGGTCCTCCGCCGGCCTCAGGTGCTCGTACGTGAACGTCCCGCCGAACTTGCGGATTCCGGCCGCCAGCACGCGGCGATCAGCGGCGTCCTGGTGCTGGCAGCTCTCGAGCACGAGTCGCGAGACTCCCAGCTCGGCCAAGCGCGGGATCATGTCGAACAGGCAGGCGGAGCGGGCGGTGACGTCGTTGTTGTGCCTGCAGGTCCAGACGTGCGCACGCACACCGAGAGCAGCGATCTTCGTCAGCACGTCCTTCCGCCTGCGATCACCCTCGATGTTGAAGTGGACCCGTCGCTGCCCCTGCTTCACCAGCCCTCGCATCACCGATCGCATCGAGTCGAGATCGCGAGAACGCACGAGGGTCACCGTGACGAGGTAGGTCGAACCCCGACGCGACTCGTCCAGAAAGCCATGCCACATGACGACATGGTCTCAAAGGAGTAACGCGCTACTCCATTCAGGCGTCGAAGTCGACCGTCACGCTCTCGCTCGTCGGCAGCGCCTGGCACGTCAGCACGAACCCGGCCGCCACCTCCGACTCGTCGAGCGCGTAGTTGCGGCGCATCTCCACACTGCCCTCGGTCACCAGCGCCCGGCAGGTGCCGCACACCCCGCCCTTGCACGCGAACGGCAGGTCGGCGCGCACGCGCTGGGCCGCGTCCAGGATCGGTTCGTCGGCCGGCAGGGGCAGGGTCGTGGACTTGCCGTCCAGGACGACCGTCACGGAGGCGGCGGCGTCCACCACGGCCTCGACACGGCGCGGCGGAGGTGGTGGGGCGTCCACGTAGAAGAGTTCGTGGTGCACGCGGTCCGGGGCGATGCCGCGGTCGCGCAGCACTGCGGTGGCGTCCTGGACCATGTCGTACGGGCCGCAGAGCCACCACTCGTCGATGGCGTCGAACGGCGCGACCGAGCCGAACAGGGCCGTCAGCTTCGCGGCGGTCAGGCGGCCGGTGAAGAGTTCCACGTCGCGCGGTTCGCGGGACAGGACGTGGATCAGCTGGAACGTCGCCGGGTAGCGGTCCTTCAGGTCGGCGAGCTCGTCGGCGAACATCACCGTGTTCGTGCTGCGGTTGCCGTAGAGCAGGGTCACGCGGGCGCCCGTGGCCAGCACGGTGGCGGCGATCGACAGGGCCGGGGTGATGCCGGAGCCGGCCACGACCAGGCCGTGGTGGGTGCCCGTGCCGGACGGCGTGAACTTGCCCAGCGGCGGCAGGACCTCGACCACGTCGCCCACCGAAAGCCGGTCCACCAGCCACGTCGAGAACTGGCCGCCCTCGACCTTGCGCACGCCGATGCGCGGGGCGGCGCCGGTGGGGGCGCAGATCGAGTACGAGCGGCGTTCGTCGCCCTGGCGCAGGGTCAGGTACTGGCCGGCGGTGAAGGCGAACTCGTCCGCCAGGTCCGCCGGCACGTCGAACGTGACCGCCACGGCGTCGTCGCAGAGGCGGTCGACGTTCGCGACCGTCAGCTTGTGGAAGGCAGCGCGGCGAGCCACTCAGATCTCCTTGACGTGCTCGAACGGTTCGGAGCAGGCGTTGCAGCGGCGCAGGGCCTTGCAGGCGGTCGAGCCGAACCGGGAGATCTCGGCCGTGTTCGGCGAGCCGCACCGCGGGCAGGCGACCTGGCGCGACGGCGGCACGAGGTTCAGCGGGACCGGGCCCGCGACCTGGGGGCCGATGCGCGACGGCGGCGCGATGCCCGCGGCCGCCAGCTTCGACCTGCCCTCGGCGCTGATCCAGTCCGTCGTCCAGGCGGGCGACAGCGACAGGCGCACCTCGACCGACGCGTACCCCGCGGCGGTCAGCGAACGGCGCAGGTCGGCACCCATCTCGTCGATCGCGGGGCAGCCCGAGTAGGTCGGGGTGATGGTGACGACGACGCGGCCGTCCTGCTCGGACACCTCGCGCAGCACGCCGAGGTCCGCCAGCGTCAGGACCGGCAGCTCCGGGTCCCGCACGGCCGACGCGATCTCGAGTGCCGTCGTCACCAGACCGCCCCCGGCAGCGAGCGGTGCAGGTGCTGCATCTCGGCGAGCAGGTAGCCCATCGCCTCGGTGTGCACGCCGTCACGGCCGGCCATGCCCGCCACCCGCGCGGCCTTCGTGTCCGCCGGACGCGTCAGGCCGGCGGCCGACAGCACCGCCTCCAGCACACCGTCCACTTCGGACCGCAGCGACGCGGGGTCCACCGCGACACCGGCCAGCGCGGCCTCCACGGCGTGCGTCGCGAACAGCTCGTCCACGAACGGCCACACGCGCTCCAGACCCGCCTGCACGCGGCGGTGCGACTCGTCGGTGCCGTCGCCGAGGCGGACGGTCCACTGCGCGGCGTGGTCGCGGTGGTAGGCCAGTTCCTTCAGGCCCTTCTCGGCGATCGCGGCGAGCACCGGGTCGGCCGAGCCGCGCAGGCGGGAGAACAGGGCCAGGCGCCACGACGAGAACACCAGCAGGCGCGCGATGGTCGTGCCGAAGTCGCCGCCGGGGCCCGGACCGCAGTCGATCTCGGCCAGGTGCACGTTGCGGAACTCGCGCTCGTCGCGCAGGTACGCGAGCGCGTCCTCGTCGCGGCCCAGCACCTCGCCGGCGCGCGTGAGCAGCATGCGCGCCTGGCCGAGCAGGTCGAGGGCGATGTTGGCCAGCGCGATGTCCTCTTCCAGCTCCGGGGCGCGCGAGCACCACTCCGAGAGCCGCTGCGAGAAGATCAGCGCGTCGTCGCCGAGCATCAGGCAGTACGCGGCGAGGGCCTCGCGGTCCACTCCGGCCGGGAACTCGCGGTCGACGCCGGACAGGGCCTCGGAGAAGCCCGTCCCGAACGCCCAGTGCGCGTCCTCGTGCCCCAGCAGGGACTCGTAGGCGTTGTCGAAGCTCATAGGTGCGGCACGTCCTCGGGGATCGCGTAGAACGTCGGGTGCCGGTAGACCTTGTCCCCCGCGGGCGCGAAGAACGGGTCCTTCTCGTCCGGTGAGGACGCCGTGATCTGCGTCGCGGGCACCACCCAGATCGACACGCCCTCGTTGCGGCGCGTGTAGACGTCACGGGCGTTGCGCAGCGCCATCTCGGCGTCCGGCGCGTGCAGCGAACCGACGTGCACGTGGTTCAGCCCGCGCTTGCCCCGCACGAACACCTCCCACAGCGGCCAAGACGTGCTCACGCGGCACCTTCCTTCGCAACGGCGTTCTTGGCGGCGTGCGCGGCGGCCGCTTCACGGACCCACGAGCCGTCCTCGTGCGCCTTGCGGCGGTGGGCGATGCGCTGCTCGTTGCAGACGCCGCCGCCCTTCACGACCTGCCAGAACTCGTCCCAGTCGGGCGAGCCGAAGTCGTACTGCCCGCGCTCGGAGTTGAACTTCAGCTCCGGGTCGGGGAACGTGACGCCGAGCGCCTCGGCCTGCGGCACGCTCATGTTCACGAACTTCTGCCGCAGCTCGTCGTTGGTGTCGCGCTTGATCCGCCACGCCATCGACTGCTCGGTGTTCGTGGACTCCGCGTCCGGCGGGCCGAACATCATCAGCGCCGGCCACCACCAGCGGTTGACCGAGTCCTGCACCATGTCGCGCTGCTGCTGCGTGCCGCGCATCATCGTCATGAGCAGCTCGTAGCCCTGGCGCTGGTGGAACGACTCCTCCTTGCAGATGCGGATCATCGCGCGCGCGTACGGCCCGTAGGACGTGCGGCACAACGGCACCTGGTTGCAGATCGCGGCGCCGTCGACCAGCCAGCCGATGACGCCGACGTCCGCGAACGTCAGCGTGGGGTAGTTGAAGATCGAGGAGTACTTCTGGCGGCCCTCGATGAGCTTGGTCGTCAGGTCCTCGCGGTCGGCGCCGAGCGTCTCGGTCGCCGAGTACAGGTAGAGCCCGTGCCCGGCCTCGTCCTGCACCTTCGCCAGCAGGATCGCCTTGCGGCGCAGCGAGGGCGCGCGGCTGATCCAGTTGCCCTCCGGCTGCATGCCGATGATCTCGGAGTGGGCGTGCTGGGCGATCTGCCGGATCAGTGTCTTGCGGTAGCCGTCGGGCATCCAGTCGCGCGGCTCGATGCGCGCCTCCGCCTGCACGGTGCGCTCGAAGCGAAGCTCCAGGTCATCCGCCATGACCTCGATGTTACACCTGAGTGCCGAATCTGCGTAGAACTGTCACAACGGCGGCGATGACGATCCAGACGGACACGAGGAAGGTTCCGACGGGCAGCAGGCTCAGCGTCGCCGTCCGGCCCGCCACGCGCACCAGTTCGGGGTTCGTCTGGTCGTACTCGACCCGCACGTTGTCGCCCTCGGCGAGCCCGGACGGGTACAGCACGCCCTGGGACGGGATGATCACGCGGCCGTCCGGTGTGGCGTAGCGCACAACGGTCCTGTTGAAGGAGATGGAGTCGACCTGCGCGACGGCGTTCCCGAGGTGCTTCTCGATGGCCACGTCGTCGCGCCAGCACGCGATGGGCAGCAGCACGCACACCAGCGTGACCACGCCTCCGACGACGAACAGGACTCGGGAGGCCGCTCGGCGGACCCGCACGCCGCGCGGCGGTTTGACGACTGCGTTCTCCACCACAGCTGAGAAGTCTAGAGCCGGGCGGGTGCCGCGCTTTCAGGTCGAGGTCCATACAGTCGGGGCGTGACCTCTGCACCCACATCGCGAGCACGGCAGCGAATCCGCGTCCGGTCGAGGCGGGACACCGCCGGTGACCTGCTCGGGCTGCTGCCGACCCCGCAGCACGCGCTCGCCTGGGTGCGCGACGGGTCGGGCCTGGTCGGCTGGGGCGAGGCGGCGCGGTTCGAGGTCAGCGGCCCCGACCGCTTCGCGCAGGCGGACCGGTGGTGGCAGGAGTTCGTCTCGCACCTCGACGTGGACGACTCGCTGGGCCTGCCGGGCAGCGGTCCCGTGGCGTTCGTCTCGATGGCCTTCGCGGACTCGCCGGGCGACTCGGTGCTGATCGTGCCCGAGGTGGTGGTCGGCCGGCGGGGCGGCGAGCAGTGGATCACGACGATCGGCGCCGCGGACCCGTCACCGTTCGTCGAGCCGCTGTCGCGGCCGTCGACGGTCCGGTACGCGAACGGCCAGCTGCCGGTCACGCGGTACCGCGAGGCCGTGCGCTCGGCCGTCGCGCGGATGCGGTCCGGGGAGCTGGACAAGGTCGTGCTGGCCCACGACCTGGTGGCGGTGACGGACAAGCGGCTGGACCAGCGGTTCGTGCTGCAGGGACTGGCCAGGCGCTACCCGGAGTGCTGGTCCTACGCGGTGGACGGGCTGGTGGGCGCCACCCCCGAGCTGCTGTTGCGCCGGACCGGGCCGGTCGTGGACTCGCGGGTGCTGGCGGGGACCACCTGGCCGCACGACGGGATGTCGGACGAGGAGCTGGCCGCGGCCCTGATGTCGTCCGAGAAGAACCTCGAGGAGCACGACTACGCGATCCGGTCGCTGGCGGACACGTTGCGGCCCTTCTGCTCGACGATGTCTGTGGAGGGGCCCTCGGTCCTACGGCTGCCGAACGTGTCGCACCTGTCGAGCGACGTGATCGGCACCCTGGAGTCGCCGGTGTCGCTGCTGCACCTCGGGTCGGCCGTGCACCCGACGGCGGCCGTGGGCGGGACGCCGCGGCTGGACGCGACCCGGCTGATCTCGCAGCTGGAGGGCATGGACCGCGGGCGCTACGCCGGGCCGGTCGGGTGGATCGACGGCAACGGCGACGGCGAGCTCGGGATCGCGCTGCGGTGCGCGCAGATCTCCGGTTCGACGGCGCGGCTGTTCGCCGGGTGCGGGCTGGTGGCGGACTCGGATCCGGACATCGAGGTGCAGGAGGCGCACGCGAAGATGCGGCCTATGCGCGAGGCGCTCGAAGGGCTGTAGCGACGAACTCGGCCTTGCCCTCGGTGTAGGCCTCCCGGTCGTGGCCCGAAAGCGCGGCCAACCGGCGTTTCAGGGTTTCGTACCGTCGCGCGAGGTCCCGGTCGGCCCGGAGGGCGTCCCGGAAGCGGAGCTGGTCGGCCCACCGGTGGTGTCCCGCCGCGATCAGGTGCAGGTGGGCCTCCCGGTGCCGGTTCGTCGCGTCCGGTTTGACGTGGAAGCGGCGCCAGGGCCGGTTGTCCAGCTCCGGGGGCACGTGCACCCAGCCGCGGGCGGCGAGCCGGGCGGGGTCCACCGCGGCCAGGTCCGTCACCGAGGCCATCAGGTCGACGACCGGCTTGGCGGCCAGGCCCGGCACGGCGGTGGACCCGATGTGCTCGACGCCTCGGGTGAGCCAGGGGGCGAGGAGCTCCTCGAGCTCGGCGGCCTCGGCCGCTGCCCGGAGCGCCCAGCGCGGGTCGTGGGGGCGGAGTTCCGCTCGTTCGTGCGCCCACTCGGGCGTGCCGCCGGTCATCGCACCCGCCTCCCGCCGGTCCCCCGAACGCTGACGCAGGGGTCCCCCTGGATCGGGAACCCCTGCGTCACAACGTACTCAGCAGGTCTGACAGTCCTGCTCGCCCGGCCGGACGGCTACTTGCGCGCGTCCAGCAGCTGGTGCGTCAGCGCGATCTTGGCCCGCGACTTCGGCTCGGCCTGCACCGACAGCGACCTGGCGGCATCCGTCGCGCGGCCGGGCGCCTGCGCCGGCTTGCCCTTCGTGAACAGCCACGTCTGGAACAGCTGGTCCAGCTGCTGCCCCGACACCCGCTCGGCCAGCGCGATGAACTCCTCGACCGTGGCGTCGGAGTACTTCTTCTCCGCCACCCACGTCTTCAGGATCTCGAAGAACTTCGCGTCGCCCACGGCCACGCGCAGGGCGTGGACGGCCAGCGCGCCGCGGTCGTACACGGCGCCGTCGAAGACGTTGGCGGCACCGGGGTCGCCGGGCAGCACGTTCCAGAACGGGTCGTCCGCCGGGTAGAGGTCGTAGGTGAAGTCCGCGTTCTCCTGGGCGGTGCCCTCACCGACGTGCTCGGACCAGAGGAACTCCATGTAGGAGGCGAAGCCCTCGTTCAGCCAGATGTCGCGCCAGTGGTGCACCGACACCGCGTCGCCGAACCACTGGTGGCCCAGCTCGTGCGCGACGACGTAGGTGTTGGCGCCGCGGCGGAAGAACGCCGTGTCGTAGGTCGGGCGGGTCTGGTCCTCCAGCGCGTAGCCGAGGTCCGGGGTGACCACGCCGCCCTGCGCCTCGAACGGGTACGGGCCCACGTTCCCGGACAGGAACTCGATGACCTCCGGGGTGCGCTCGACGCTCGCGCGGGCCGCGTCGCCGTTCTCGCCCAGGCGCTCGGAGTAGGCGTTGACCACGGGCTGGCCCGACGGCGAGGTCGACTGGCGGACCTCGAACTGCCCGATCGTGAGGAATGTCAGGTAGGTGGCCTGCGGCTTGGTGCTGCGCCAGTTCCAGCGGGTGTAGCCGTTGATCTGGCGGGTGGTGCCGAGGAACGTGCCGTTCGAGATCGCCTCGACGCCGTTCGGGACGGCGACGTTGACGTCGAAGGTGGCCTTGTCGGTCGGGTGGTCGTTCGACGGGAACCACCAGGAGGCGATCTCCGGCTCGCCGATGGCGAGGGCGCCGTCGACGGTCTTGGTCCACGCCGTGAAGCCGTTGCGGTCCTTCACCGTCGAGGGCGAGTCGGCGTAGGTGACGACGATCGTGAGGTCCTGGCCCTTGCGGACGCCGCCGCGCGGGGTGAGGGTCAGCTCGCCGCCGTCGGAGACGAACGAGGCCGGCGCGTTGTTGATCCGCACCGACTGGACCTTCAGCAGGAAGTCCAGGTTGAACTGGGTGAGGTCCTCGGTCGCCTTCGCGAGGATCGTCGTGGTGCCCGACAGCCGGTCGCCGTTCGGGTTGTAGTTGAGCCTGATGTCGTAGTGGGAGACGTCGTAGCCGCCGTTGCCGTACGTCGGGAAGTACGGATCGCCGACTCCGGGTGCACCGGGAGACGCCGCCAGCGCCGTTCCCGCGAAGAGCGTCATCGCAGCCGCGGACGCCACCGCGGCCGTCGCCTTGGATCTGATCGACATGCGGCGGACGCTATCCAGACGATCAAGGACCGCCTACCGACTTCCGTATGTTTCCTACCTGGTGAAAACGATTGACACAGTCGACTTGAGACGTTCGTGCAACGAGCGCAGTTCGTCTCGTTTTGCCTGCACTTCCACCACTTGGAGGCCTTTCGGCGACGCAAGTGCGCTACGGAACTCCTCCACGTCGTCCACAGTGGAGTGCGGAATTCGGTAGCCCGCGCACAAAGCGGTCAGATCAGTCCCGTGTGGCGTGCCGAAAATGCGCTCGAAACCGTTTTCGTGCTCGGGAGCGCCCTGTTCCAGCAACGAGAAGATCCCGCCACCGTCGTCGTTGAGGACCACGATCGTGAGGTCGGGCCGGTGGTCGGCGAGCAGGCCGTTGCTGTCGTGCAGGAACGTGAGGTCGCCCATCAGCGCGTAGGCCGGTCCCCCGTGCTCGACCGCGAGCCCGATGGCCGTGGACACGCTCCCGTCGATGCCCGCCGCGCCCCGGTTCGCGTGCACGGCGACGTCCGGGCGCCGCTCGCCCACGAAGTCGACGTCGCGGATGGGGTTGGACGAGCCGACGAACAGCAGCGACCCCGCCGGCACCGCCTGCGTGAGGGCGCGGGCGACGTGCAGGCCGGTCGGCCACGGCTCGGCGTCCAGCAGGTCGTCGACGGCCTCGCTCACGCTCTTCACGGCGCTCTGCCAGGCCTGCGCCCACTCGCCGTCGACCTCGCCCGGTTCGGGCAGCCACGTCGACGCGCGGGTCGCGGTGAACGGCACGTCCGGCCACATCGCCTGCTCACCGACGGCGTGCACGACCCCGGCGCCCTTGAGCAGCGCCTGCTGGCCCCGCGACAGCGTCACGCGGCCCACGACCAGCACGGCGTCGGGCCGCAGGTGCTCCGGCAGACCCGCGTTGAGCAGCAACGACCCGTGGCGCAGGCCACCGGGGGCGGTCGGCTCGGCGATCACCGGCCAGCCCAGCCCGGCCGCCCGGGAGAGCCGCTCCGGCCGGTCGTCGCCGAGCAGCACCAGCGTGCGGGCGGGCAGGTCGGACGGCCGGGTCTCGACGGCGGACGTGCGGTCCGTCCCGGTCCACACCTCGCGCGCGGAGGTGGGCCACTCGTCGTCGTCCGGGGTCAGCGGCGGCCGGAACGGCACGTTGACGTGCGACGGGCCGCGGGTCGCGATCGCACGGCAGACCAGCGAGCGCGTGGTCGGCTCGTCGGCGCCCTCCGGCATGTGGAGGGTGGGGATGCCGAGCACGTCGTACTGGTCGATCGTCTGGCTCGCGCCGGTGCGGTAGAGGTCGACCGGCCGGTCGGCGGTCAGCGCGATCAGCGGGACCCCGGTCAGCTGCGCCTCGACCACGGCCGGGTGCAGGTTCACCACGGCGGTGCCGCTCGTGCAGGTGACGACGGCGGGCGTGCCCGTCTTCGCGAGGCCGAGCGCGAGGAACCCGGCGCTGCGCTCGTCGATGCGCACGTGCACGGTGAGCAGGCCCCTCCGCTCGGCCTGGTGCAGGGCGAACGACAGCGGGGCGTTGCGCGAGCCGGGGCACAGCACGGCGTGGCGGACACCGTTGCGGACCAGTTCGTCGACGATCAGCCGTGCCTGCGCCGTGGACGGATTCATGCGCCTAGAGTCTCAGACCGTGGCAGATCAGGACCTCTTCGACCCGTCGCTGTGGAAGCCGATCGAGGGCTTCGACTTCACCGACATCACCTACCACCGCGCGCTCGACCAGGGAACGGTCCGCATCGCGTTCAACCGGCCCGAGGTGCGCAACGCGTTCCGGCCGCACACCGTGGACGAGCTGTACCGCGCGCTCGACCACGCGCGGATGTCGCCGGACGTCGGCTGCGTGCTGCTGACCGGCAACGGGCCCTCGCCCAAGGACGGCGGCTGGGCCTTCTGCAGCGGCGGTGACCAGCGCATTCGCGGCCGCAGCGGCTACCAGTACGCCTCGGGTGAGTCCGCGGAGACCGTGGACCCGGCGCGCGCGGGCAGGCTGCACATCCTCGAGTGCCAGCGGCTGATCCGGTTCATGCCCAAGGTCGTCATCGCCGTGGTGCCGGGCTGGGCGGCCGGCGGCGGGCACAGCCTGCACGTCGTGTGCGACCTCACGCTCGCCAGCGAGGAGCACGCCAGGTTCAAGCAGACCGACGCGGACGTCGGCTCGTTCGACGGCGGGTACGGGTCGGCCTACCTCGCCCGGCAGGTCGGGCAGAAGTTCGCGCGGGAGATATTCTTCCTCGGCCGGACGTACTCGGCGCGGGAGATGCACGAGATGGGCGCGGTCAACGCCGTCGTGCCGCACGCCGAGCTCGAGACCACCGCGCTGCAGTGGGCGCGCGAGATCAACGGGAAGTCGCCGACCTCCCAGCGCATGCTGAAGTACGCGTTCAACATGATCGACGACGGACTGGTCGGTCAGCAGCTGTTCGCCGGTGAGACGACCCGTCTCGCGTACATGACCGACGAGGCCGTCGAGGGCCGGGACGCCTTCCTGGAGAAGCGCGATCCCGACTGGTCGAACTACCCGTACTACTTCTAAGCAGGTCTGCATGCTCGACGAACTGCGCGCGGCGCTCAGCGGCGGCGAACCCCTGGTCGACGGTCCCCTCGACGGCTGGGAGAAACGGGCCGTGCTCGGCGTGCCCACCTCGGGGTCCACGGGCGAGCCCAAGACCGTGCTGCTCGACGCCGACGCGCTGACCTCGTCGGCGCACGCCACCCACGAACGGCTCGGCGGGTCCGGCACATGGCTGCTCGCGCTGCCCACGAACCACATCGCGGGCGTGCAGGTGCTCGTGCGGTCGATCATCGCGGGCACCACGCCCGGTGTGCTCGACCCGACGGGCGGCTTCCGCGCCATGGGGTTCGCCCAGGCGGCCCGGCCGGTGCTCGAGGTGCCGGGCCGGCACTACACCGCGCTCGTGCCGACGCAGCTGTCCCGGCTCGTCGTGGGCGAGGGGCCGGGGCTCGAGGCGCTGCGGCAGTTCGACGGCGTGCTGATCGGCGGGGCCGCCACCCCGCCGAAGCTCCTGCAGCAGGCGCGGGAGCTGGGCGTGCAGGTCGTCACGACGTACGGCATGAGCGAGACGGCCGGCGGGTGCGTGTACGACGGCGAACCGCTGCCCGACGTCCTGGTCCGCACCGACGACCTGATCGAGATCAGCGGGCCGGTGCTGGCGCTGGGCTACCGCGGGGACCCCGAGCCGTTCGGCGAGTGGTTCCGCACGGGTGACCTCGGCCGGCTGCGCGACGGGCGGCTGGAGGTGCTGGGCCGGGCGGACGACGTGATCGTCACGGGCGGCGAGAAGGTGCCCCCCGTGCTGGTCGAACGGGCCCTGGCGACGGTCGAGGGCGTGCTGGAGGCCTGTGTCGTCGGCGTGCCCGACGACGAGTGGGGCCAGGTCGTCGCGGCGGTCGTCGTCACGCGCGGCGAGCAGCCGTCGCTCGACGAGCTGAAGGCCGTCGTGGCGCGGGCCGTGGGCAGGGCGGCGACGCCCAAGCTCGTGAAGTTCGTGCACGAACTGCCGTTGCGGGGACCGGGGAAGGTCGACCGGACGGCCGTCGCCGACTCTTTTAGGTGAACCTTTACCGCTGAGGACAACCCTTCCGGCGAAGCGCGCGGAACCTGACCGTGCGCGTTCGGCGATGGGGGTATCTCATGCGCTACTTGTCACCGCTGGTCGCGGCTGCCGCCCTGGTGGCCGGACTGGCGTCGCCCGCTCAGGCGGAACCCGCCTCGAACCGGTGGACGGCCGACGTCAGCGGCCTGTCCCCCACCTGGGGCGGGTCGCCGCGGATCGGGCTGATCCCGCTCGGCACCCACCGGCTCGCCCGTCCCGCCAACGCGGTCACGGCGGCGGTGACCGGCGACGGCGTCGTGGACGTGCGCGGCCTGCGCGAGGACGGCCGGTGGACCGAGTGGTACGAGACCTCCGCGACGGCACCGGTCACCCTGCCGGTGACCACCTCGACGATCGAGGCGCGCGTGGTCCTGAGCAGCGGCACGGCGGCGAGGGTGCCGGTGTCGGGCGTGACGGTGTCGGCCACCACCGGCAAGGCCGCGTCCGGCGACGTCACCGCCGCCGCCGCGGGCCTGGCGTACCGCGTCTACGCGACGCGCGAAGGCCTGGTCGGCGGCACCACGGCGAACGGGCACGTGATCCGGTCGCGCGACCACTTCGTGGCACTGCCCTCGCGGCGCGGCCTGGCGAACAAGAACTCCGGCAACTACAGCGTGCAGGTCTGCGCGTCGAACGGCCGCTGCGAGTGGGCGCCGGTGTGGGACGTCGGCCCGTGGAACACCAAGGACGACTACTGGAACCCGTCCTCGACCCGCGAGTCGTTCAAGGACCTGCCGCAGGGCAAGCCCGAGGCGCAGGCCGCCTACGAGGACGGCTACAACGGCGGCAAGGACGGCTCGGGCCGCAAGGTCGCGAACCCCGCGGGCATCGACCTCGCCGACGGCACGTTCTGGGACGGCCTCAAGCTCACCACCAACGCGTGGGTGACCGTGACGTACCTGTGGACGGGCTCCGGTCCTCTCGGGACGGTCCGCACCACCGACGCCGCCGGCACGGTGAACGTCCGCAGCGGCGCGACGTCCACGGCCTCGCAGGTGGGCATCGCGGCCAACCACGCCCAGGTCCGGGTGACCTGCCAGCTCACCGGCGAGTCGATCACGGGGTCGCAGGGCACGTCGAACGTCTGGTACCGCATCGCGTCCGGCAAGCACATCGCGAAGGCGTACGTGGCGGGCGTCTCCGGGGCGGCTACCTGCTGATCCACCCGTCGGCGGGTCCTCGGGGGCCATGACGGAGGATGGGGGCATGGCCTCAGTCGTCCAGTGGATCCAGGGGACCCGCCCGCGCACCCTGCCGAACTCGATCGCGCCCGTGGTCGTGGGCGCGGCGGCCGCCCACCACATCGACGAGTTCAACGCGCTCTACACGGTGCTCGCGCTGGTCGTCTCGGTCGCGTTCCAGATCGGCGTGAACTACGCCAACGACTACTCCGACGGCATCCGCGGCACCGACGACGACCGGGTGGGACCGTTCCGGCTCACGGGTTCCGGCGCGGCCGAGCCGAAGAACGTGCGGCTGGCGGCGTTCATCTCGCTCGGCGTCGGCGCGGTGGCGGGCCTCGCGCTGGTGGCGCTGTCCGGGTTCTGGTGGCTGCTCGCGCTGGGCGCGGTGTGCATCGCCGGCGCCTGGTACTACACCGGCGGCAAGCGCCCGTACGGCTACGCGGGTCTCGGTGAGATCGCCGTGTTCCTCTTCTTCGGACCGGCCGCGGTGCTGGGCACGCTCTACGTGCAGACCGGTGAGATCACCGGCATCGGCATCGGGGCGTCGATCGCGATGGGCGCGATCTCGGCGGCGGTGCTGGTGGCGAACAACCTGCGCGACATCCCGACCGACGCCGTGTCGGGCAAGCGGACGCTGGCCGTGGTGCTGGGCGACAAGGACACGCGCCGCCTGTACCTGGCGCTGATCGCCGTGCCGTTCCTGATCGCGCTGGGCATGGTCGTGCGGGTGCCCTACGCGTTGCTGGGCTTCCTCGCGGCGCCGATCCTGCTGCCCGCGGTGCGCCGCGTGGCGGCCGGCCGGGGCGGCCGGGACCTGATCCCCGTGCTGCAGTTCACCGGGATCGCCATGCTCGCGTGGGCCGTGCTGGTCAGCGTCGGACTGGTCCTCGACTGACGTTCGTCACCACGCGTCCTCGGTGAACTGCATCGGCTCGTCGTCGTCCGTGCGCGCGGGCCTGCGCGGCGGTGGCGGCGGGGCGGTCTCGCCCTTGATCAGCTCGTCCAGCTTCGCCCGGTCGGCTTCGAGGGCCTGGCGCACCAGCGGGTCGTGGCTCGCCTCGCCCGTGAGGACCTGGCGCCAGCTCAGACCCGCACCGCGCGCGATGCGGTCGGCGAGCAGGCGCATCGCCGGGGACGCCTCGCTCGACTTGGCGAACTGCATGACCCGGCGGACGTCCTCGGTGGACGGTTCCTTGCCCCGCAGACCCTGCTGGGCCGACCGCATGGCGCGGTCGACGTCGGCGACCGCGCCCGTCAGGAAGTCCTCCGCGGCGCGGATGTCGGGTGTCCGCCAGGCCGTCATCACCACTTGTCCTCCGTGAAGATGTCCGGGTCGAGCGCGTCGCCGTCGTCGGGACCGCGGCGCGGGCGCTGGGCCTCCATGATCTCCTCGGCGGTCATGCCCTCCTGCAGCATCTGGAACGCCTGCTTCATCTTCTGGACGTTCTCGGCCTGCATGGCCTGCACGTCGGGGTCCTGCGCCACCTTGCCGGAGACGACGTCCTCCCACGTGAACTCGCCCGCGTCGACCTTGCGCTTGAGCGCCTTGAGCTGCTCGGGCGCGTCGCGCTCCTGCGCGGCCCGCTCGACCTGCTGGGCGATCGCCTTGAAGTCGACCGGCGGCACCGGCGGCAGCGGCGTCTCCTTGAGGCGGTTCGCGAGGTCCTGCGCCTCCTTGAAACGCGCGTCGACCTGCGCCTCGGCGGCGCGCAGCTCCGGCGTCTTCCAGCTGTCGTTCGGGGTGGTCATGCGTTCCCCCTGCCGAAGAGCCCGCGGCGGACCGGCCTCGCGTCCCCGCGGATGTCGTTCACCTCGGCACGCTGCGCGACCGTGCGCCACTGCCGGAAGTCCACTTCGGACAGGCCGAGCTCCTGCGCCGTCTCGTGGTTCTCGCCGATGAAGTGCAGCACGGCCTGGTCGCCGAGCACACCGACGATCTCGAACTCCGCTCCCCGGTAGGTGCAGAGCGTGCGGACCAGCTGGAGGTCCTGGACGACCGCGTCCGGCACCTCGAGGAACCGGGCGCCGTTCTCCTCGGTGAAGTCGTCCGGCGCCGGCTGACCGGCCAGCGGGTGCAGCAGCACGCCGCCGGGCGTCGGTCCGAAGTCGACGTCGAAGTCCTGGTCGCGGTAGCGGCCGATCAGTCCGCGGCGGACGGTCGGCCGGTGCGGCACCGGTGCGGGCCAGTACCTGCCGGGACCGAAGCCGACGTCGCCGGTGGGGACCCACCCGACCTGGCGGTGCAGGTACTTGCCGACGCTGCGGCCCCGGCCGTCCGGCTCGAACCGCCACAGCTCCGTGCCTGCCGGGAGCTCGGCGAGGTCCATGACGTACTCGGGAACGGGGTTCTCGCTCGGCGTGTAGCCGGTGCCGGTGAACGGCGGCGGGTAGACGCGCGTGGTGCCCATCTTCCGCGCGCCGTCGAGCGTGGGCCCGCCGAAGCTCGTGTCGAACAGCTCGGTCGTGTGCGCCAGGAACCGCAGCAGGTACTGCGTGCCGCGGGGCCAGTCCGCGACCTTGTCCACGCCGAAGACCTCGGCGAACTGGTCGGAGGTGCCCTGCGGGAAGTCCTGCCCGCGCGTCACGAACCCGGCGGCGCGGTGCGGCTCGAACTTGCCCGGCACGACGACGTTGCCCAGGTAGAGCTGCGCGACGGCCGGGTGGACGATCTTCTGCAGGATCGTCTCCGGGCCGATGCCCGCGGCCTTGCGGACGGCCTGTGGGGTGCTCATCCCTGGTTCTTCTCCTTCCACCGCGCCAGGAAGTCGGTGCGGTCGACCTGCACGTCGTGGAGCTCGCCGACGTCGATCGTGGCCGTGTAGCCGTTGTACTGGTCGCCCTCGAGCCCGTTCTGCTGGGCCCACGAGTACTCGCCGCCCGCGTACCCGGCCTCCGCCTTGCCGTCACGCGTGGCGACGACGTTGAACGGCTGCCCGCGCCAGAGGGCGGTCATCCGCTCTTCGTACCAGGAGTCGAGCTCCGTGACGGGGACCGTCTTGAGCTCACGGCCGTTGTAGGTCTCGAACCGTTCGTCGTTCGTGTAGCTCACGCCGGGGATCTTGCGGATCCAGACGTGGTGCGCGTCCTCGCTGCCCGCGAAGAACACCTCACCCCGGTACTCGGCCATCTCCTGCGAGTACTGGGTCATCAGAGCTTCGTCCAGCCGAACTTGCGGTCGTACACGGCGTGCAGTTTCTCAGAGCCGTCCGCGTTCACCTGCCAGATCTCGGCACGATCCGGCAACGGCGTGCCGCCGTCGACGCGCCACTCCGGCATGCCGCCCATCGTGGAGCCGGTGCCGGTGAACGGGTCGTAGCCGTCGTGGACCTGGGCGCTCCCGCCGGCCGCCGCCATCTGCTTCTGCGACGCCTCGTAGTGCGCCTGCTCCTGCGGCGACTGGTAGTGCGACTCCGGGTACGGACCGGGCTGGGTGAAGTCGGGCACGTCCTTCTTCGGGCCGCCGAACGGCACGTTGTGGTTGCCGGCGTTCTGGTCGGTCACCTCGTACCGCAGCTGCATCGCGGACTGCGCGCCCTCGGGGATCGGCGTCCAGCCCTTGCCCTTGTCGTCGAGCGCGAGGCTGTCCCGCAGGCCCTGCGGCGTGTTGTCCACGACCACGTCCTGGCCGCGGGCGATGGAGCCACCCATCTGGTTCTGCCAGGTCTCCTGCTTGCTGCCCGGCGCGTGCGGCTGGTCGGGCAGGTACGTGCCGAGCGCGCCCTGGTTGAGGGCCTTGGTGACGATGTCGCCGCTGCCCACCTGGATCTGGTTGCGGACGTCGGCGACGTGCTGGGCCTCGCTCGGGCTGAGCTCGGTGGACAGCTTCTGGCTCAGCTCGACGTAGCGCTCGCGGGCGGCCTGGTCGGGCAGCATCTGCTCGAGCTGGTGCTGGTAGCCCTGGCCCTGCGCCGCCATCGCCGCCGCGTCGAAGTGGCCCTTGAGGTCGGGGCCGGTGGGCGGGGGCGGGGTGCCGCCGTCGCCGTTGTTGTTGTCGCTGTCCGGATGGGACGGGGTGTCGTCGTGCCTGGGGTCCGGCGTGTGGTCGGCCGGCGTGTGGTCCGGCGTGTGGTCGACGGGCGGCGTGTGGTCGACGGGCGGGGTGTCGTGCGGCTTGGAGTCGGCGCCGCTGGCGTCGGTGTCGTGGGGCTTGTGGTCGTCGCCGTGGGGCCGCGTGTCGGTGTCGTGCGGCTGGGTGCCCGTCGAGCCGGTGGGCGTCGTGTCGTGCGGACGCGAGGGCGACGGGTCGTGCGGGGCCGTGCCGGAACCGCTCGGGGCCGAGTGGTCCGTGGTCGGCGCCGGGTGCCCGGGAGGTGAGGGCAGGCCGCCGCCGGCGCTCGAGGACGGGTGTCCCGGAGGCGACGGCAGGCCGCCGCCCGAGCTCGGCGTGTGGCCCGGGCTCGGCTGGTGGCCGGGGGCCGGCGTGTGGTCCGGGGCCGGGTGTCCGGGCGGGGACGGCAGGCTGCCGCCCGTGTGGGCGGGAGCCGTGGGGGTCGCGGTGCCCGCACTGGCGCTCGGGTGGCCGGGAGGCGAGGGCAGGCCGGAGCCGCCCTGCGTCGGGTGGGTGCCCGCGGCCCCCGGCGTCGAGTGCTCGCCCGTGCCGGTGTGGCCGGGAGGCGTGGGCAGGCCGCTGCCCGCACCGGGCGTGCCCGGAGTCGGGTGGGTGCCCGCGGAACCCGGAGCGGTGTGCGAATCGGGCGTGCCGTGCGAGCCCGGCGTGCCCGGGGTGCCGTGCGAGCCCGGCGCCGGGTGCGAACCCGGCGTGCCTGGCGTGCCGTGCGAGCCCGGGGTGCCCGGCGTGCCGTGCGAGCCCGGGGTGCCCGGCGTGTTGTGCGAGCCGGAGGTGCCCTGCGTCGGGTGCGTGCCGGCCGAGCCGGGGGTCGGGTGCGTGCCGGGAGCCGTCGGCAGGCCGGAGCCGGGACGCGCGCCACCCGTGCCGGAAGCCGTGCCGGAACCCGAGCCGGAGCCCGTGTTCGCGTGGCTCGGCGGGGTCGGGAGGCCCGAGCTCGTGGACGGGGGCGTCGGCAGGCCGGTGCCGCCAGGTCGGGCGCCGGCACCCGTGCCGGACTGCGCGCCCGCCGACGGGAACGCCGGGACACCGCCCGCGCCGGGGCGCGAGCCCGAGCTCCTCGTCTGGTCGCCGCCGCCCGCGCCGCCTCCCATCGGGGCGCCCATCGGCATCGCGCCGCCCATCGGGGTGCCCTGGTGGGACGGCGGGGCCGCGGCGGGGGCCGCTGCTGCCGCGTGCGTCGTGTCCAGGCGGGGCGGGGCGCCCGTGGGGCCGTGGCCGGTCTGGGGGACGCCGCCCGACGCCGCGGGGACGTGTCCCGCGCCTGCCGGGACGTGGCCCGCGCCCGTGGGTGCGGTGCCACCGCCACCACCGCCGCCACCGGCCAGCGAGGGCGGTGCGGAGACCGACGGGCCTGCCGCGGCCGCCGCGTGCGTGGCGGGGGCGTCCGCGCCGTGCACCGCCGGGGGTGCGGAGACCGGGGCGCCGCCGGGGGCCACGGCCGAAGCCGCCGCCGGTTTGGTGCCGTCGTCCGCCGAGCCCGGTGGTGTGCGGGCCTCGCTGACCTTCGAGCCGATGTCGCGGCCGCGGTCGGCGATCTCGGTGGCCGACTCCTTGATGGACGTCATGTCGTCGCGGATGTCGTTGACCGCGTTGCGGACGTCGCGACCGGCCTCCGCCACCTCCTGGGTGGCGTTCATGGCCTCGGCGAGGGAGTCGGCGTCCTTGAGCTTGCCGATCGCCGAGAAGACCCGGCCCACGGCGTCGAAGAGCGACTTCACGTCGGCGATGAGCTTCTGGACCGTGTCGATGATGTCCATGACGCGGCGGTAGATCTGGTAGGCGTTCCAGACCATCTCGGCGGCCTTGATCCAGCCCGCCACCGGGACCCAGACGGTCGCTGCTGCCTCCAGCAGCTTGTTGACCAGGTAGTCGAGCAGGCGCGCGGCCTGCTTGCCCAGGGCCTCCGCGCCGGACGCGACCGTGTCGAAGCCCTTGGCGATCAGCTGGGCGACGCCCATCTCCGCGAGGAGACCAGCCTTCCAGCCCAGCGCGATGTACGCCTCGTGGGCACGGGCGGCGTCGCCGTCCCAGCTGTTGCGCACCTTGCCGACGGCGTCGGTGAGGTTGTACGAGACGTCGTTCATGGCGTTGCCGACCATGCGCCACGCGTCGCCGTCGGCGCGGATCTTCGACCAGTCGCCGGTGATCGGCGTGATGATCGTGGCGACCAGGCTCTCGCCCGTGACCGCCTCGAAGACCCAGTTGACGGCCTGCACGCCCCAGCCCTGGTCGCGCAGGACGTCGTTCAGCGAGGCCGTGTCGACGTCGGGCTGCTTCAGCGAGGCAGCCACCGGGCGCGGGTCCCGGTACGCGGCGGCCGTCACTTGAGGAGCCCGTCGAAGATCTTCATCTGAGCGCGGTCGACGTCCTCGTAGACCTTGGCCGTCGCGTCGACCGCGGACGCCGCGCCCTCGAGCTTCGACTTGCCGAAGTCGAGCGTCTCGTCGAAGAGGGCGCGCACGACGTCCACGCCCGGCTGCAGCAACGTCAGCAGGCCGGTGAAGCCCGCCTTGTCGCACGCCGTGGCGTGGACGTACTTGCGGATCGTCTCGAACTCTTGGGCCTCGGTGCGCAGGTACTCGGCGTACGTGCGCAACTCGGCCGCGTCGGTGAACAGCGACGACACAGGTCCCCCCTGCGGACTCAGGTGCTCAGGTCACGCTGTGACGCACGATGCTCGTCACCAGTTCCCCGTGCGGTGGAAGTTGTTCAGGCGGTCGAGGCACGGGGCGAGGTCCATGCCCTGGGCCGTTACCCATGAGTCGTCGTAGTGGGTGTTCGCGTAACGCTCCCCGCCGTCGCAGAGCAGTGTGACGACGCTCCCGCGGGTCCGCGACTGGCGCATCTCCGCGATGATCTGGAACGCGCCCCAGAGGTTCGTGCCGGTCGAGCCGCCCACGCGCCGCCCGAGCAGGTCCTCCACGTACCGGATCGTCGCGATGGACGCCGCGTCCGGCACCTTGATCATCCGGTCGATGACCTCGCCGATGAACGACGGCTCCACCCGTGGCCGGCCGATCCCCTCGATCCCGGACCCGCGCGTGGCCACGAGCGAGCGGTCGTGGTCGCGCCACGCGTCGAAGAAGACCGAGTGCTCGGGGTCCACCACCGCCAGGCGCGTGTCGCGCTTCTGGTAGTGGATGTACCGGCCGATCGTGGCCGACGTGCCACCGGTGCCGGCGCCCACGACCACCCACTCCGGGTCCGGCGACGGCTCCAGCCGCATCTGCTCGAAGATGGACTCGGCGATGTTGTTGTTGCCGCGCCAGTCCGTGGCCCGCTCGGCGTGGGTGAACTGGTCCATGAAGTGGCCGCCGAGCTCGGCCGCCAGCCGCCGCGACTCGTCGTAGAGCGCCGACGGCTCGTCGATGAAGTGGCACCGGCCACCCTGCCGCTCGATCAGCGCGACCTTCTCGGCCGAGGTCGAGCGGGGCATCACGGCGATGAACGGCAGCCCCAGCAGCCGGGCGAAGTACGCCTCGGACACCGCCGTGGAACCGGAGGAGGCCTCGATCACGGGCGTGCCGCCGGTGATCCAGCCGTTGCAGATCGCGTAGAGGAACAACGAGCGCGCCAGCCGGTGCTTCAGCGAACCCGTGGGGTGGGTCGACTCGTCCTTCAGGTAGAGGTCGATGCCCCAGTCGAGAGGGAGCGGGTAGCGCAGCAGGTGGGTGTCGGCGCTGCGGTTCGCGTCCGCCTCGATGATCCCGACGGCCTCGCGCACCCAGTGCCTGGTCCTGCTGCAACACCGGTCAACGGATGTACTCACGCGCGCACGATAACCGCGCTTTCCCAGCTAGGCCTGGGTGACGGGACCTTCGTCACCACGCAGCTCGGAGCGCAGCCTGTCGCGCTGCTCCCGGCGCTCGGCCTGGCGCTCGTTCAGCCCGGCCGCGACGCGCTCGCGCAGCCCCTTGAAGACGAACAGCGAGGCGGGCAGCGCCACGACGATCCCGACGGCGAGCGCGGGCAGCAGGGGAACCTTGAACAACATGAGCGCGCCCGTCACCACCGCGACGAGACCGAGGCGGGCGAGGACGTAGAGCGTCACATCACGAGCGAGCACCCGTTCAGGTTACGTCGCCGTCCTCGTCCACGGTGTTCGGGCGCCCCTCGAAGCGCGTGGACAGCACCACGGTCGTGCGGGTGCGGGCGACACCGGGGATGCGCCGCAACCGGCCCAGCGACCGCTCCAGGTCGTCCACGGTGGCCACCCTGACCTTGACGATGAACGACTCGTCCCCGGCCACCCGGTAGCAGGACTCGACCTCGTGCAGCTCGCCCAGGGCGACCGCGACCTCGTTGTCGTCCGCGATGTCGGTGGGGTGGATGCCGATCAGCGCGGTGACGCCCAGGCCGACGGCGCTGGGGTCGACGACGGCGTGGTAGCCGACGATCACGCCGCTGGCCTCGAGCTTGCCGACCCGCTCGTGCACGGCGGAGGCGGACAGGCCGACCTGCCTGCCGAGGTCGGCGTAGGTGGCACGCCCGTTGGCGCGCAGTGCGGCGATGATCTGTCGATCAAGGGCATCCACCCGCGTAACCCTATGCCCCACGCGTGCACACACGTCGCACAGGTCACACACGGGGCCCGCGGACGCATGTCCGAATCGCGCCGGTCGTCCCTTACTACCTCTTTACCAAAAAACAAGCGTTCGAGTACCCGATGGGTCAGATGCCACGATCGGACCTGAACGTCTGATCTGAGGAGGACGCGTGACTGCAGCCACCGAGCGCCTGTTGAC
This sequence comes from Lentzea sp. NPDC060358, assembly GCF_042725365.1. Lineage (NCBI taxonomy): Bacteria > Bacillati > Actinomycetota > Actinomycetes > Pseudonocardiales > Pseudonocardiaceae > Lentzea > Lentzea sp. NPDC060358. Next base: position 48,174 of record NZ_JBHXCW010000005.1, read on the forward strand.
GCCGGGAGAAGTCGCCAATCTGTTCCGGGTCGACCCGAAGACCGTGACCCGCTGGGCCACCGCCGGTCGGATCGGTTCGATTCGCACGCCTGGAGGACACCGCAGGTTCCGTGAGACCGAGGTGAAGGCGCTGCTCTCGGAGCTCACCACCGAGGCCACTGAACCCGTCCGGCACTGAAACCGTAGTAATCCCTGTGCCGCGGGTAATCTCGTGGCAAAGGGAGGTGGCGACACGATGATCTACCTGCTGGCGGTGATCGGTGCGCTCACCGTGGCTGTGCTCGTGTGGCGAGCTTTCGCCCCGCAGCACTCGGAGTACACCCCAGGCCGCAAGGTGATCGCACCCGACGACGACCCGGAGTTCCTGCGCAAGCTCGACGAGCAGCGCAAGCGCGACGAGTGAACGGAAAAGGGGCCCTGATCGCAGGACCCCTTTCCGTAAGACGAGCTGGTCAGGCGTGCGGGAAGTCGTCCGCGACGACCGCGGCCAGCTCGAGCAGCGCCAGACGCGTCTCCGGCGCGAGCTGGTCCAGCGCGATCTCCGCGCCCTCTTCGAGGTGCGCGTCGAACGGCAGCCGGACCACGGCCCGGCAACGCTGCTGGAAGTGGGCGACGAGCTTGTCGAGGTCGACCTTGCCCGACTTCGGGCGCACCGAGTTGATGACGCACACCGACTTGGCGACCAGGTCGCGGTAGCCGTGCGCCTCGAGCCAGTCGAGGGTGGCGGCCGAGGTCTGCGCGCCGTCGACCGACCCGGACGACACGAGCACCAGCGAGTCGGCCTCGTCGAGCACGCCCTTCATCGCGGAGTGCATGAGTCCGGTGCCGCAGTCGGTGAGCACGATGTTGTAGAAGTGCTCGAGCAGCGCGACCGTGCGCCGGTAGTCCTCTTCGCTGAACGCCTCGGACACGGCCGGGTCCTGCTCGGACGCGAGCACCTCGAGGCGCGCCGGCGACTGCGAGGTGTAGGAGCGCACGTCGCTGTACTTCGTGATCCGCGTGGCGTCGCGCAGCAGGTGCCGCACGGTCGCCGTGGTCTCCCGCGGGATCTTCAGCGCCAGCGTGCCGCGGTCGGGGTTCGCGTCGACCGCGATCACCCGGTCGCCGCGCAGCGACGAGAACGTCGAGCCGAGCGTCGTGGTCGTCGTGGTCTTGCCGACGCCGCCCTTGAGCGACAGCATCGCAATCTTGTAGCACCCGCGCAGCGGCTGGTTGATCCGCGCGATCAGCTCGCGGCGGCGGATGTCGGCGGGGCTCTCGCCGAGGTTGATCATGCCGCCGGAGAGCGAGTGCAGCGACTTGCGCCAGCCCGACGTCGGCGGCCGCTTCTCCTTCTTGATCAGCTGCTGCGACGAGACCTGCTCCGCCTGCGAGCGGTACTGCTGCTGCGGGAAGTTGTTCGGGAACTGGCCGCCGGCGAACTGGCCGTACTGGGCCGTGTTGTGCGGGCCGGACTGGCCGCCGCCCACCGGATGAGCACCCGACTGGCCGCCGCCCACCTGGTAGTTGCCGGAGCCGTCCACGGAGTAGGAGCCGGACTGCGATCCCGGCACCGGGTACGGGCCCGAGGCGCCGCTGGGCACCTGGTACGGACCGGAGGCGCCGCTCGGCACCTGGTAGGGACCCGAGGCGTTGCCCGGCACCGGGTACGGGCCGGAGGCGCCACCCGGCACCGGGTAGGAACCGGACTGCGTGCCGCCCACCGGGTACGGGCCGGACTGCGTGCCGCCGACCTGCTGCGGGGCGACCTGCTGCGGATCGGGGTAGGCCGCAGCCTGGGGGTCGACGTACTGCGGGCCGGAGCCCTGTTCCTCACCCGGTGGATGCTGCCAGTTCACCGCTGTGGCCCTCCCTGAGCACGACGGACCAGGACTACCCCGACCCCCACGTTGCGACGGTACGCAACTACCAGCGGTTCCATCGACACGGGGGCCAAGTCGTTAGAGACCCGCGTAGGAATGCAACCCGCTGGTGACCAAGTTGATGAAGAACAGGTTGAAGACGTTGAGCGCGAAGCCCGCGACGTTGATCCACGCGGCACCGCGGCCGCGCCAGCCGGCCGTCGCCCGCGCGTGCAGGTACGCCGCGTAGACCACCCACGAGACGAACGCGACCGTCTCCTTCGGGTCCCAGCCCCAGAACCGGCCCCACGCCGCCTCCGCCCAGATCGCGCCGCAGATGATGCCCGCCGTGAACAGCGGGAACGCGAGCACGGTGGTGCGGTAGGACATGCGGTCGAGCACGTCGGCGGACGGCAGCTTCGGGAAGCGCTCCGGCTTCGAGTCCTTGAGCAGGTAGAGGATCGACGTCACACCGGGGATCAGCAGCACGCCGGACGAGATCGAGATCACCGAGACGTGGATGACGAGCCAGTACGACCGCAGCGCCGGCTGCACGGGCGCGGACTCGGCGTACAGGACGGTGCCGCCGAGGAACAGCAGGACCAGGATCGGGGTCAGCACGAACGCGCCGAGGCGGCGGATGGGGAACTTCGCCATCAGCACGATCCACGTCACCACGGCCGCGAGGCACAGCAGCGACATGTACTCGTACATGTTGCCCCACGGCGCACGACCGGCGGACAGACCGCGCATCACCAGCGACCCGAGGTGCAGCACCGCGCCGAGGACGGTCAGCGCGGCACCCATGCGGCCGAAGCGCTCCGACCGGGACGGCGCCTGCTTCGGCTCGTCGACCAGCACGTTCGGCGCACCGGCGCCGACCAGCGCCTTCTTGCTCGGCGCACGGGTGAACGCCTGCTCCACCGCGTACAGCATGATCGCGAAGAGGTAGACGCCCAGCGCGCTGCGGTACAGCCAGTCGCTGTAGGTCGCGAGGGTCTCGTTGACCGGCATCAGGACTTCTCCCCACTAGCGCCACTGCTCAGGACCGCGCGGGCGAGCCGCGTGAACTCCTCGCCGTATCCTGCCTGGTCAGTGCGGGCAAGACCGCCGACCTCGACCAACGTACGCCCGTCGTCGAGGCGGGTCGCACGCACCCACACCCTGCGGCGCTTCACGGTCAGCGAGACCCCGAGGCCGAGGATGATCAGGATGGCGAACACCAGCACGTAACCCTGCGTCGGGTCGTGCGAGACCTGCAACGACACCCAGTCGCTCACGGAGTCGAAGCGCACCTTGGTGCCGTCGTCGAGCGCGATCTCCTCGCCGAGGGCGAGGTTCTTGCGCGCGACCTTCTGCAACCGGCCCTGGTCGACCATCTTCATGTCGATCGAGAAGATCGACTGGCCGCGGCCGTCGTCCACGCCCAGGTCGCCGCGGTACACGTCGACCGCGACCATCGGGTCGTTCAGGGCGGGGAACTTCGAGTTCAGGATGTTGCCGTGCAGCAACGGCGTCGGCGCGAGCAGCCCGGTCACCGCGATCTGGTTCTTGCGCCGCGTCTCGGAGTCGGTGATGCCCGGCGGGTCGAACTTGGTGGCGCCCTCGGAGGCGAGCGTGAGCTGGTCGCTCGGCAGCCACTGGATGCCCTGCGTGCGCTTCTCGCCGTTGGGGAACGTCACCGTGAACGTCGGCGTGTAGCCGTGGCCGAGCAGGTAGAGGCGGTCGCCGCCGGTGCGCAGCGGGTGGTTGACCTGCAGGTCGTACGGCTTCCAGGTGTTCGAGGCGATGTCCTCGCCCGACTGGTAGCGGATGTCGGCGCGGTAGCCGACGGGCTGGCCGTTGTCGAGGTACTCCGCGGAGAACTTGCCGATCTCGACGCAGAACGGCGTGAGGTCCGTGCCGTCGACGCGCAGGCCGGGGCGGAACGAGTCGTAGTTGAAGATGCCGCCGTTGCAGAACTGGCCGCCGTTCGCCTGGACGATGACCTGGCCCTCGTAGCTGAACATCTTGCCCAGCGCGAACGACACGAGCAGGCCCAGCAGCGCGAAGTGGAAGACCAGGTTGCCGGTCTCGCGCAGGAACCCGCGCTCGGCGCTGACCGTGCCCTCGCCGGTGTCCGAACGCCAGCCCCGCAGGACCTGCTTCGCGCGCTCGACGGCCTCGTCCGGCGTCAGGTCGAGCTCGGCCTGGGCGTGGTGCGGCATGCGGGCGAGGTTGCGCGGCGTGAGCACCGGCTTCGCGCGCATCTGCTTGAAGTACTCGACCGTGCGGGGCAGCAGGCACCCGACGAGGGAGACGAACAGCAGCAGGTAGATCGCGGCGAACCACGGCGTGGCGTAGACCTCGAAGAACCCGAGCTTGAGCAGGACGTCGCCCCACCAGCCGTGCTCGGCGACGTACTGGTCGACCTTCGCCGCGTTCAACGACAGCTGCGGCAGCAGCGCGCCGGGCATCGCCGCGAGCGCGAGCAGGAACAGCAGGGTGAGCGCGGTCCTCATCGAGGTGAGGCCGCGCCACGTGTTGCGCAGGAAGGCGATCACTAGAGCGGCAACTCCACGACGTCGACGAACGAGTAGCGCAGCCACCCGACGAACTCGCCCCAGAGACCGGTGACGAGCGCGATCCCGACCATGATCAGCAGCACGCCGCCGAAGACCTGCACCTGGCGCGCGTGCGTGCGCAGCCACCTGGTGACGCCCAGCGCCCACCGCGCGCCGAGCGCGAGCACCACGAACGGCAGCCCGAGCCCGAGGCAGTAGGCGAGGACCAGCACGGCGCCGCGGACCGTCGACGACCCGATCTCGGTGCTGCGGGCCACGGCCAGCACGCCGGCGAGCGTCGGGCCCAGGCACGGCGTCCACCCGAGCGCGAACACGGCGCCGAGCAGCGGCGCCCCGACCAGACCCGCCTTCGGCCGGGTGTGGAACCGCACGTCCCTCTGCAGGGCGGGCACGAGGCCGATGAACACGAGGCCCATCAGGATCGTGACGACACCGCCGATGCGCTGGAACATGTCCGCGTTGAGCAGCAGCGCGTCCGTGGCGCCGAGGATCGTCATCGAGGCCAGCACGAACACGACGGTGAACCCCGCCACGAACAGCAGCGACGCGCCCGCGACCCGCAACCGGCCGGCCTTCGCGGGCTCGTCGGCCTCGACCCGCGGGGCCTCGGCCCCGACCAGACCGGCGAGGTAGGCGAGGTAACCGGGCACGAGCGGGACGACGCACGGGGAGGCGAACGAGATGAACCCGGCGAGCAGCGCGACTCCGGTGGCCAGCAGCAGCGGCCCGGAGATCGCCAGATCGGTGGGGTTCACACACCTCAGGGTAGGTAGTTGCCCAGATCACGCGACCACCGGCATCCCCTTACGGCCCGGTACAAGACTTGGTCCATAAGTGCCAACGAATTGCCGCTTGTGGGTGACAACTGTGTTGCTTAGCGTCAACACATGCATCGTTCGCGGGTGATCTTCCCGGCGCTGACCCTCACCGCGTTGTCCCTCTTCGCCCAGGCCCCCGCGGGCAACGCGGAACCGGCGATGGAGTGGCGCGAGGTCTTCAACGAGGACGGCTCGATCACCCAGACCCTCACCCCGAAGGCGCCCGCCGAGGAGTCCTCCGGCTTCCGGCTGGCCGCGGCGGCCGAGGTGACCAGGGTCTTCGGCGACCGCAACCCGTCCGACGCGTTCGACCTCGTCTTCGTCGGCGACGGCTACACGAGCGCCGACCTCGCGACCTACAGCGCCAACGTGCTGAGCAAGTGGAACGAGCTCTCGGCGGTCGAGCCGTTCGCGTCGTACAAGCAGTACTTCAACGTGTGGCAGGTCAACGTCATCTCCCCCGAGTCCGGTGTGGACCACGACCCGACCAAGGGGTTGCTCAAGGACACCGCGCTGGACATGGGCTTCTGGTGCCAGGGCCGCGACGCCCAGACCGAGCGCCTGCTGTGCGTCAACGAGACCAAGGCCAAGGAGTACGCGGCCGCGGCTCCCCAGGCCGACCAGGTGATCGCGCTCGGCAACACCACGAAGTACGGCGGCGCGGGCGGATCGGTGGCCACCGCGGCGGGGTCCAACGCCCAGGCGGGCCAGATCGCGATCCACGAGCTCGGCCACTCCATCGGCGGCCTGGCCGACGAGTACGACTACCCGTACGAGACCTACACCGGCTCCGAGCCGCGCGAGATCAACGTGACCAAGGACCCGGCCGGTGCGAAGTGGGGCGCCTACCTCGGGCAGCCGTCGCCGGACGGCGGCGTGGTCGCCCCCGTCGAGGGCGCCCGGTACTACAAGTCCGGTCTGTACCGGCCGACCGCGAACTCGATCATGCGCACGCTCGGCAAGGAGTTCAACTCGATCGGCCGCGACGCGATGGTCGACGCCTTCAAGGCGAAGATCCCGTCGCTGACGTTCGAGCCCGCTCCCGGACCGATCATCCGGCCGCGCGCCCGGTAGGAATTCCCCCGCACGGCGAAAAGTTCCTCTTCCGGGTCAACTCCTGGACACTTCGCGTCCACCGTCCACTGTGTGCTGAACCTTCCGGATCACCGGGTTACGGTGTCGTGCCCAGCGCGAACCCGTGAAGGGACGTCCGGCATGGCGATCGAACACGATGTCATCGACGTGCGGGTGTGCGAGCAGAGCCTGTGGATCGGCACCGACGAGTACCCGCTGGAGACCATCTCGGGCGTCGGCACCGGGCCGTGGGAGCCGGGCCGCGGACTCCTCGTGTGGCGGTTCCTCGGGTCCGTCGCCGGCTGGTGGCTCGCCGGTCTCCTGGTCGCGTCGGCGCTCGTCGTCCTGCGCCCCGGCCAGAACGGGCCGCCCGCGCTGGCCGTGCTCGGCCTGGTAGCGGTGACCGCGGCCAAGGCCGTGCGGCTGGCCTCCTGGCTGCGGTCCACGTTCCACGGGCTCGACCTCGAGATCGCCGGCGTGCCGAGGACGGTGCTGGCGAGCAAGGACGGCTCCGTCGTGCACGAGGTCGCCGCGCTGGTCACCACCGCCCTCGGCGATCCGGGCGCCGAGTTCCACGTCAAGGTCGAGAGCTACCGCCTGCGCACGCCGGAGCCCGGCGCGCGGACGCAGGCGGCGTGACTCACTCCCGGGCGAGCTCGTCCAGCACCGGCTGCAGGTCCGACGCGAGCACCGGCACCAGGAACGCCGCCGCGACCCTGTGCTCCTTGTCCACGACGAACGTGGACGGCACGGTGTTGGCCGGGACGCCGCGGAAGACGTTGACGAAGCTGCGCGACGAGGCGTCGTAGATCGACGGGTACGTCAGCGACCTGTCCTTCATGAAGTCCCGCGGGTGGTCCTTCGAGGTCTCCTTGACGTCCACGCCGAGCACCTGCGTGCCGGCGTCGAAGAGCTTCTGCATCTCCGGCGCCTCGGTGCGGCACGGACCGCACCACGCGCCCCAGATGTTGATGACGACCGGCTTGCCCGCGAAGTCGGAGAGCCGGACGGTCTTGCCGTCCTCCAGCAGGGACTCGCCCTCGAGGCCCTTGAGCTCCTTGCGCTCGCCGGGGGCGTAGCGGATCTTGACCTGGCCACCGGGCGCGACGAGGTAGAAGTCGCCGGCGCCGATCTGGGCGGCGTCCTTGCCGGTGGAACACCCCGCGACGAGCAGCAGCAGGACGAGCAACCGCTTCATGCGCCGGTCACCCTGGGGTTCGTCACGCCCACGGGCTCGCTGTAGGCGATCCGGACCAGCTGCTCGCCCTCGAAGATCAGCGAGGTGAGCGAGGCCAGCGAGCACTCGCGGCGGCGCGGGTCGTGCCACATCCGCTTGCCCTCGAGGAACCGGCGGACCGTCCAGATCGGCAGCTGGTGCGAGACGCAGACGGCCTCGTGCCCCTCGGCCTCGGCGCGCGCCTTCTGCACGGCGCCGAGCATCCGGTGGGCGATCTCGATGTACGGCTCGCCCCAGGACGGCTTGAACGGGTTCGTGAGCTTCGACCAGTGCTGCGGGGAGCGCAGCGCGCCGTCGCCGACCGCGACCTTCAGCCCCTGGAACTGGTTGTCGGCCTCGATCAGCCGCTCGTCGGTCGCCAGTTCCAGGCGGTGCGAGTCGGCGATCGGCGCGGCGGTCTGCTGCGCCCGCTCCAGCGGCGACGCGACGACGTGCACGATGTCGCGGTCGGCGAGGTGCTCGGCGACGGTCAGCGCCTGCTTCTGGCCGCGCTCGGACAGCTTGAAGCCGGGGATGCGGCCGTACAGGATGCCGGTCGGGTTGTGCACTTCGCCGTGGCGGAGCAGGTGGACGGTGGTGCGGCTCACTTGCTGGCCTCCTTGGCGGCACGAGCCGCGTGCGGCAGTGCGTCGGCGATCACGTCGAACTCCTCGTCACCCATGGCGGCGTTCACGAACCACGCCTCGAACGCCGACGGCGGGGCGTAGACGCCCCGGTCGAGCAGCGCGTGGAAGAACGGCGGGAAGCGCCACGTCTCGCACGCCTGCGCTCCCGCGTAGTCCTTCACCTCGGTAGAACCGAAGAAGACGCTCACCAGGTTCCCGGCGAACTGCACGCGGTGCTCGACGCCCGCCTCGGTCAGCGCCGCGGTGAACAGCGCGCCCAGACGCGTGGCGTTGCGGTCGAGCGCCTGGTAGACGCCCTCGTCGGCGGCGCGCAGGGTCGCGAGGCCAGCGGCCACGGCGACGGGGTTCCCGGACAGCGTGCCCGCCTGGTAGACGGGACCGGACGGGGCGAGCTTCGCCATCACGTCCGCCCGGCCGCCGAACGCCGCCGCGGGCAGGCCGCCGGACATGACCTTGCCGAACGTGTACAGGTCGCCCTTCACCCGCTCCAGGCCGAACCAGCCGGCGCGCGAGACGCGGAAGCCGGTCATGACCTCGTCCATGATCAGCAGCGCGCCCTCGGCGTCGCAGAGGTCGCGCAAGGCCTGGTTGAAGTCGGGCAGCGGCGCGACGGCGCCCATGTTGCCCGCCGCGGCTTCGGTGATGACGCAGGCGATCTCGCCGGGGTTGTCCGCGAACGCCGCGCGCACGGCCTCGACGTCGTTGTACGGCAGGACGATCGTGTCCGCGGCCTGCGCGCCCGTGACGCCGGGCGAGGTCGGCAGCCCGAGCGTCGCGACGCCGGAGCCCGCCTGGGCGAGCAGCGCGTCGACGTGGCCGTGGTAGCAGCCGGCGAACTTGACGACCTTGCGGCGCTCGGTGAAGCCGCGGGCGAGGCGGATCGCGCTCATCGTGGCCTCGGTGCCCGAGTTGACCAGGCGGACCTGCCGGACGGGCTCGACGCGGTCGACGATCTCGGCCGCGAGGTCGATCTCGCCCTCGGTCGGCGTGCCGAACGACAGACCGTGCACGGCCGCCTTCTGCACCGCCTCGACGACGGACGGGTGGGCGTGCCCGAGGATCATCGGGCCCCACGAGGACACCAGGTCGACGTACCGGTTGCCGTCGGCGTCCCACAGGTGCGGACCTTCGCCGCGCACCATGAAGCGCGGGGTGCCGCCGACGGAGTGGAACGCCCGCACCGGAGAGTTGACCCCGCCGGGGGTCAGCGTCGACGCGCGCTCGAACAGGGCCTGGGATCGACTCGCAGTCACGTACCCCAGTCTCACATGTCGGAGTCGGCGGCTTTCTGCGGCCGGGTGCGCACGGCCAGCAGGACCTGCCGCACCGCGTCGAGGACGAGAACCACGGCCAGCGTGACGGCGGCGGCGGCCGTGCCCAGCCAGTTGCCGTGCAAGCGCGTGGAGATGAGCGGTTCGCGGCCGTCGACCGGGTACTCGAGCCGCACGACACCGCGGTTCCAGCACCACACGGCGGCGATCACCAGCAGGACGACCGCGACGACCTCACCGGCGGCGACGAGCCACCGCTTGGGCTGGTGCAGGCCCGGGCCGGCGGGCTCCTCGGCGGTCTCGTCCACGAAGGTCTCCGGCTCGGTCACGGCCTCTGTCACGTCGCTCACCCTCTCACGACCCGCCGCAACGCGGCGACCAGGGCTTCCGGATCACGCGCCCAGCCCAGCACCACCGCGCCGTCGAGCAGCCGCAACGGCACCGCCGTCGTGCCCTTGGGCACCGACCAGCCGCCGCCGAGCACGCGGGCGCCGGTGGGCGCGCCGACGTCGCGGAACCCGTCGATCATCGCGACCGGCACCTTCTCCCGCCCGAACTGCGCCTCCTCGGCCGTGAGCACGACGCTGCCGGTCTTCACCCGGCCGTACACCCACAGCACCGCGCCGAGCGTCAGCCCGAGCCCCACGATCGTCCACAGCGCCGTGGAGGCGGGACCGGTGATCAGCTCGACCAGGTACCCGCAGACCGCGAACGCCGGTCCCCACAGCAGCGGCCACCAGCTGGAGCCGGACTCCCGGTACAGCACTAGCGGATGAACCTGTTCGACGGAGGCAGGAACTGCAGCACCACGGCCGCGACGGTGAGCCCCATGACCAGGACGGTCATCGCCACGGCCGGCTGCCACACCTGCGCCGCCAGTGCGATGAACAGGATCGCGATCATCGTCAGGAACCCGAGCACGGCGAGGATCGTGAGCAGGATCCGCGCCCAGCTCTGCCCGTTGCGCAGCACGACGGCGAACGCGATGTACGGCGCCGCGGCCACGAGCATGCCGAAGCCGGACATCAGCGCGAGCGCCCGCACCCCGAACTCGCCGGCCTGCCGGTCGCGTTCCGAGACCACGTCGTCCGGGCTGACGAAGTAGTCGGCGTTGGTCAGCAGCATCACCGGCAGCACCGCCACGGACAGCACCGCGGCCGCGATCCAGATCCACATGGCGGCGGTGATCGTGGGCGGCCGGGCCGGCGCCAGCTCCTGCGGCAGCACGGGCGAGAGCGGCGCCATCGAGAAGCTCGCCTGCCCGACGTGGCTCACCTGGTACTGGCCGGCGTACGGCTCCTGGCCCGCGGGGTGGGAGCCTGCGGGGTAGGAGCCCGCGGGGTTCTGCCACTGGGCGTTGTCCGGGTTGGACCAGGGGTCCTGCGGTTGGGTCACTTCTCACGCACCTCCGCCACCCACTGTGCCGCAGTGCGCTGCCACGTGAAGACGATCGCCACGCAGATGAGCAGAAGCGTGACCAGGTTCGCCGCGCTGACCCCGACGACGAGCACCCACAGCATGTGCACGATCGCGACGACCGACAGCGCCGGCCGGGCCCAGCCCCTGCGCCGCAGGAACGCGCGGGTGAGCCAGCCGTAGAGCGCCGCGAGGACCGCGCTGATGACGGTGAGCGCGACCAGGAAGTTCGTCACGTCCCCGGACGACCGGCCGCTGAGCTGCTCGATCTCCCCGCGCTGCCACCACAGCCCGGCCGTGGTGAACAGGGTGAAGACGGCGGTGGCGAGCCACAGCCCGACCGCGACGCGAACGGGCTTGGGAGCGTCGTTCACGACGTCTCGCGCTCGGCCAGGTAGTCGCTCGACTGCCGGAAGAAGAGCAGCACGAGGCCCGCGACGGCGATCAGCGCCGCCACGACGCCGAGCGTGTTCGTGATCATCTGGAAGAACAGGCCGATCAGCAGCGTGATCGTCAGCCCGGTGCGGCTCTTGCGCAGCCCGCCGCGGACCTTGCCCGCGAACCAGACGGCGAGCGCGCCGAGCACGACCGTCACCACCAGCGAGACGATCAGCAGCCCGTTGACCGTCGAGGCGATCATGTCCGGGGTGATGTTCTGGTCCTTGTTGCCCTGCACGGCGGCGTCGACCAGCGCCTGCTTGTTGAGCAGCACGTACAGCGCGGCCAGCACGGTCAGCGCCACCCCGGTCACGACGAGCCAGTAGCCGATCGTGATGGTGCCGGGAGTGCCCGATTCCTTCGGAGACGTCACGCTCGAAACCTAGGTCCGCGGGGAAGCGCTGTCCACCGTGACGCTCGTCCTGAAGTGCGCGGACGCCCGGTACATCAGCACGATCGCCGACGTGTCGAGCACCGCCGTGACGACCGTGACCCCGAGGTCGGCCGCCGTCATCTCCACCCCGGCCGACGCCGCGACGCCGCTGCCCCACGCCGCCACCCGGAACAGTCCGAACGCGACGGAGGCAGCTCCCAGCACGGTCAGCGCGATCCGGGCCCGGTTCCGCCCGCGTGCCATCGCGTTGGCCAGCCGCGTGTACGCCACCAGGACCACGAGGGCGATCAGCAGTCCGAAGAGGATCCCGCCGTTCACGCCCGCGTCGACCTGGTCCTGCCCGAGCCCCGGGTTCTGCCTGCGGGCCTCGGACACGAGCAGCTCGCGGTCGAAGAGCTGCGCGACGAACCGCAGCATGCCGATGCCGGCGCTGGCGATCCACAACCAGCGCGCGACGTCGATCGGACGTGGTGGTGCTACCGGTCCAGCCACCGGGCGGCTTCCACTGCCCAGTAGGTCAGCACGATGTCCGCGCCGGCGCGGCGGATGGACGTGAGCGACTCGAGGATCGAGCGCTCGCGGTCGATCCAGCCGTTGCGGGCGGCGGCCTCGATCATCGCGTACTCGCCGGAGATCTGGTACGCCGCAACGGGAACGTCCGAGATCTCGGCGACCGAGCGCAGCACGTCCAGGTACAGCAGGGCCGGCTTGACCATGACCATGTCCGCGCCCTCGGCGAGGTCGAGCTGCACCTCGCGCAGCGCCTCGCGGGCGTTGGCCGGGTCCTGCTGGTAGGTCTTGCGGTCGCCCGCGAGCTGCGACTCGACGGCGTCGCGGAACGGGCCGTAGAACGCCGACGCGTACTTGGCCGCGTAGGCCAGCACACCGGTGTCCTGGAAGCCCGCGGCGTCCAGGGCGTTGCGGATGAACGCGATCTGGCCGTCCATCATGCCGCTCGGGCCGACGACGTGGGCGCCGGCGCGGGCCTGGGCCACGGCCATCTCTCCGTAGACCTCCAGCGTCGCGTCGTTGTCGACCGTGCCGTCGGCGGCGAGCACGCCGCAGTGGCCGTGGTCGGTGAACTCGTCGAGGCAGCAGTCCGACATCAGGACGGTGCTGTCGCCGAGCTCGGCGCGCAGGTCGCCCAGGGCGGCGTTGAGGATGCCGTCCGGATCGGTGCCGCCGGAGCCGACGGCGTCGCGCTCGGCCGGGACGCCGAACAGCATGATGCCGCCGACGCCCGCCTGCACGGCCTCGACGGCGGCTTTGCGCAGCGAGTCGCGCGTGTGCTGGTGGACGCCCGGCATGCTGCTGATCTCAGCGGCCTCGGACGCGCCTTCCTTGACGAACATCGGCAGCACGAGCTGGCGGGGGCGCACCTCGGTCTCGGAGACCAGGCGGCGCATGGCGGGCGTCGTGCGCAGACGCCGCGGCCGGTGCAGTGGGTACATCGTGTGACTCCCTGACGGAGAGTCGAAGGGGCCGCCCAAAGGATCTTGAGCGGCCCCGACGGCTTCAGTTGTCTACGAACGGCGCAGACGCTTGGTCTTGCGCGGGGGAGGAAGCGCTCCCTCGGCGCGCAACCGGGCGGCGTGCGCGGCCAGCGCGTCGACCAGCGCGGGCACGTTCGCCTCCTCGGGCTGCACGTCGACCCGGAGGCCGAACTCCCGCGCCGTCTCGGCGGTCTGCGGGCCGATGCACGCGACGAGCGTGCGGGCGTGCGGCTTGCCCGCGATGCCGACCAGGTTCCGGACCGTGGACGACGAGGTGAAGCACACCGCGTCGAAGCCGCCGGACTTGATCATCTCGCGGGTGTCGGCGGGCGGCGGGGCCGCACGCACGGTGCGATACGCCGTCACGTCGTCGATCTCCCAGCCACGGTCGCGCAGGCCGGCGGCCAGCGTCTCGGTGGCGATGTCGGCCCGCGGCAGCAGCACGCGGTCGACCGGGTCCAGGATGTCGTCGTAGGGCGGGAAGTCGTTGAGGAGACCCTCGGACGACTGCTCACCGGACGGCACGAGCTCGGGGATGATGCCGAACGAGCGCACCTTCGCGGCCGTGGCCTCGCCGACGCAGGCGATCTTCACGCCGGAGAACGCGCGGGCGTCCAGGCCGAACTCGCGGAACTTCTCCCACACGGCGCGCACGGCGTTGGTCGAGGTGAAGACGACCCACTGGTAGCGGCCGTCGACCAGGCCCTTGACCGAGCGCTCCATCTGCGCGGGGCTGCGGGGCGGCTCGACCGAGATGGTCGGCACCTCGACGGCGATCGCGCCGTGCGAGTGCAGGCGCTCGGACATCGCGCCGGCCTGCTCCTTGGTCCGCGGGACCAGCACGCGCCAGCCGTAGAGCGCCCGCGACTCCCACCAGGAGAGCTTCGAGCGGGCAGCGGCGGCGGCGCCGACCGTGACGACGAGCGGGCCGTTCAGCTCACCGGCGTCGGCGGCCACGGCGGCGAGCGTCGTGTCGATCGTGCGCTGCTGGAAGCCCGTGCCCTCGGCGGTCACGGCGACCGGCGTCTGCGGCGCCAGACCGTTCTCGACGAGGTTGGACGCGGCCTCGGCCAGGTGCGAGCCCGTGGCGTGCAGCACGAGCGTGCCGGGTGAGGCGGCGAGCCCCGCCCAGTCCGAGACGGCGCGCACGTCGACCTCGGTGTGGACGCCCCCGAGCGCGACACCCGCGTAGGCGGGGACCGCGGTGCCCGCGGGCACGCCGGGGACGACGTCGAACGGGATCGTCGACTTCGCGACGGCCTGCGCTTCCTTCACGACCGCGTCGAGCGTCAGCGGGTCACCCGCGACGAGGCGGACGACGGTGGCACCGGCCCGCGCCTCGTTCACCAGGTCCTTGGCCACGTCGGCGGACTCGCCGACAGCGGGGCGGACCTCGACTCCCTCGGCCACGGTCGCGAGGACGTCCGCGGGGACGTCCGGGTCGGTGACCACGAGTTCAGCCCTGGTGAGCAAGTCGTGGGCCCGGACCGTGAGCAGCCCGGTGTCGCCGGGGCCGGAGCCCACGAAGGCGATGCGTCCGGGGGTCTTGCGTGCGCGGGTCATCAGGGCACTCCCCATCGATTACGCCTCTGGGCCGCTGAGCACCGCGGCCCCGAGGTCGAGCAACTCGGCGGCCAGCGCCCGGCCGAGCTCCTCAGCTGCGGTCAAGTCACCGGTGGCGGACGCGCGGAGGAGATCGTTCTCCGGCGTCGCTGCGACCCCGCGCAGGGAAAGTCGGTACACGACCTTGCCCTCGTCGTCGAGGTCTTCCACCACATCGGCCAGCGCGCCGACCGGCGCGCTGCAGCCCGCCTCGAGCGCGGCCAGCATGGCGCGCTCCGCGGTCACAGCGGCCCGGCTGGCCGAATCGTCCAGAGTGGACTGGATCAGGTGCTCGGCATCGACGTCGTCGACCCGGCACTCCACTGCCAACGCGCCCTGTGCGGGCGCGGGAAGCATCTGGATGGGCTCCAGCGTCTCGGTGATCTCGTCGGCGCGACCGAGGCGCGCGATGCCGGCACGGGCCAGCACCACGGCGTCGAGCTCGCCGTTGCGGACCTTGCCGATGCGGGTGTCCACGTTGCCGCGCAGCGGCACGACGTTCAGCCCGAGGCCGAGGGCCTCCAGCTGCGCGGCGCGGCGCGGGGACCCGGTGCCCACGGTGGACCCCGGCAGCAGCTCGCCGAGCGTGAGGCCGTCGCGCGCCACGAGGGCGTCGCGCGGGTCCTCGCGCCGGGGCACCGCCGCGAGCACGAGGCGCGGGTCCGGTGCGGTCGGGAGGTCCTTGTAGGAGTGGACGGCGATGTCGATCTCGCCGGCCGCCAGCGCGTCGCGCAGCGCCGACGTGAAGACGCCGATGCCGATCTGCGCGATGGGCGCGTCGGACAGGTCACCCGGCGTCTTGACGACGACGATCTCGACCTGGGCGCCGGCGGCCCGCAGGGCCTCGGCGACGGTCCCCGTCTGCGCGAGCGCCAGTGCGCTGCCTCGGGTACCCATCCGTAGGGTGCGGGTCACCGCGTTTCACCATCCACTGAAGACTTGGTCTGACTGACGGCCCCGGGAGTCTGGGGGTCGAGCCCGAAGAGCTCGCGGAGAGCTTCCGCGTAGCCGGTGCCACCAGGGGCGGAGGCGAGCTCCTTCACCCTGACGGTCGGCGTGTGCAGGAGCTTGTCTACAACGCGACGCACCGTCTTGGCCAATTCACCGCGTGTCGCGGGGTCCAGTTCGGGAAGTCGCGAATCAAGGCGGAGGAGCTCGGCGTCGACCACCTCGGCCGCCCGCTTGCGCAGGGCCGTGACGGTCGGCGTGACCTCGGCGGAGCGCTGGCCCGCGAGGTAGGCCTTGACCTCGCCGGCGACCAGCTGGGCCGCCAGGCGGGCGTCCTGACCTGCGGGAGCGTCCGACAGGCGGCGCTGCAGCGTCTCCAGGTCGACCACACGAACGTTCGGCAGCTCGGCCGCGGCCGGGTCGACGTCCTTGGGCAGGCCGAGGTCGCAGACGACCAGCGGGCGGGCGCGCTTGCCGATCAGGTCGGCGCGGACGACGGTGTCGACCGAGCCGGTGCACGCGAAGACGACGTCCGCGAGGTCGATCTCGACGGCCAGCGCGCCGAGGTCGACGGCCGTCGCGGGGACGCCCTCCGCCTTCAGCGCCGTGGCCAGGCGCACGCCGTTGGCCTGCGTCCGGTTCGCGATGACGACCTCGCCGATGCCGGCGCGGCGCAGGTGGGCGGCGGCGAGGCCGCCCATGGCCCCGGCGCCGACGAGCAGCGCGCGGCGGCCGACGAGGGTGCCCAGCTCGGCCTCCGCGTCACCGAGGGCCTCGGACACGACCGACGCGCCCGCGTGGTCGATGCCGGTCTCGGAGTGCACGCGCTTGCCGACGCGCAGGGCGTTCTGGGTGAGTTCGTGGACGGTCTTGCCGACGGTGCCCGCCTCGTCCGCCGCCGCGTACGACCCGCGCAGCTGGCCGAGGATCTGGGACTCGCCGACGACCATCGAGTCGAGGCCGGCCGCGACGGAGAACAGGTGCTCGACGGCGGCGGCCGCGTAGTGCACGTAGAAGTGCTCGTACAGCGACTGGGCGTCGACCTGCGCGTGCTGCGCGAGGACCTCGACGACCTCGGACATGCCGCCGTGGAACGACTCGACGACGGCGTAGACCTCGACCCGGTTGCAGGTCGACAGGACCATCGCCTCGGAGACGCTGGGGGCGGCGAGCAACTGGCCGAGGACCTTGGGCAGGTCCGGCTCGGCCACGGTGACGCGTTCCAGGACCGGGACGGGGGCGGTGCGGTGCGACAGACCGATTACGAGCACGCTCATGCACTCACCACGTCTGCCGGAGCCGCCTGGCTCACGCTCACGGGCGAATCACCATCCCGTCCACACCGAGTCCGTCGTTGCCTGCCGGTCCGATCCCCGCTGAGACGCTGGCAGCCTCGTCCGCACGTCGAGCGACGTGGAACGACAGGATCTGCATCTCGACCGCCAAGTCAACCTTGCGCACCTCGACGTTGTCTGGAACCTGGAGGACAACCGGTGCGAAGTTCAGAATGCACTGCACGCCCGCAGATACCAAACGGTCGCAAACCGACTGGGCCGCGGGCGGCGGCGTCGCGATGACGCCGATCGACACCTCGCGTTCGAGGCAGACCGCGGTGATCTCGTCGATGTGGTTGACGGGAATGCCCCCAACAGGGATTCCGACGAGATCGTCGTCCACGTCGAAGAGGGCGGTCACCGGGAAACCGCGGCCGGGGAACCCGCCGTAGTTCGCGAGAGCGTGACCAAGGTTACCGATGCCGACGACGGCGACGGAGTGGTTGCGGGTGAGGCCGAGGATGCGCTCGATGTGGCTCACGAGGACCTCGACGTCGTACCCGACGCCCCTCGTGCCGTAGCTGCCGATGTAGCTCAGGTCCTTGCGGAGCTTCGCCGCGTTGACGCCCGCGGCCTGGCTGAGCTCCTCGCTCGAGACGGCGGTCACGCCCTGGTCGGCCATGCCCGACAGCACGCGGAGGTACACGGCGAGCCTGGCCACCGCGGCCTCCGGGATCGCCTTCGCGCGCTCCCTGTCGGCAGGCTCCAGAGGGGTCGTGGTCGTCTCACCTTCGCCCCGCCGTGATGCCACGCTCTCCGACCTCCGGATGTGCTCCACCGCAGAGACCCCGCGGCGTTGGTGATGACCACACCGTACCGCTTGTGAACGCATGCACAAAGTCGATGATCAGCTTCCCCGGCCCCGGTCACTGGGCGTGACCAGCGCTTCCTCGGTTCATGATCACTACGGGGTGAGCACCTGCTCCACCGTGCCTACTCGACGGTGAAGGTGACCGAGTGCCAGCCCGTGGCACCGTCGGGCACGGGGTCGAGCCGGGCCTGGTCCTGCGTGAACCCGGACTTGTCGGTCGCCCGGCACTCGGCCGTGTGACTGCCCCGCCCCAGGTCCAGGTCGATCTTCCACATGCGCCAGGTGCTGTCGCTGACGTCCGCGCCGAGCTCGGTCTCCTGCCACGGCCCGCCGTCGATCCGCACCTCGACCTTGGCCACGCCCTTCGGCTGCGCCCACGCGGTACCTGCGATGGTCGTCCTGCCCTGGACCTTGCCCATCCGCTTCGGGCGGTCGATGCGCGAGGACGTCTTGATAGGCGCCCTCGTCGCCCAGCCCCGCGGGATCCAGTAGCCCTGCTCCTTCTCGAACGTCGTGACGTTCAGGTCGGTGACCCACTTCGTCGCCGAGACGTAGCCGTAGAGGCCGGGGACGACCAGCCTGGCCGGGAAGCCGTGCTCGGCCGGCAGCGGCTTGCCGTTCATGCCGATGGCGATGAGGCCCTTCTCGAGGACGTAGTCGAGGGGGCTGCCCGCGGTGAAGCCGTCGTCGCTGGTGCTGAAGAGCTGGTCGGCGCCCGCCTGCACGCCTGCTTCCCGGAGCACGTCGCCGATCTTGACGCCGATGAAGTTGGCGGTGGAGATGTACGGGCCGCCGATCTCGTTGGAGACGCAGGTCAGGGTGATCGTCTCCTCGACCAGGTCCCGCTTGCGGATCTCGTCGAACGTCAGCACCGCCGGGCGGTCGACCATGCCGTGGATCCGCAGCGCCCACTCCTCCGCGCGGAGCCGGGGGACGCTCAGGGCCGTGTCGATGCGGTAGAAGTCGTCGGCGCTGGTGATGAACGTCGGCGTGCCGTCCCGGGCGAAGTCGGCGTTCGGCGGGATCGCGGGGGCCTTGGTCTTCGCGGTGATGTCGCCGATGGCCTGGCGTGAGCCCTCGACGTCGGTGCGGGTGCCGAAGAGCTGGCCCGCGGTGCCCGCTGCCACCGCCAGGCCCGCGGTGATCAGGAAGCTCCTGCGGCTCTCGCTCTCCTCCGCCTCCCGGTGGAGGTAGCGGAAGACGTAGACGCCGGTCGCCGCGCTCGCTATCGGGGCGAGGACCGCCAGTTGGCCCACGTCCGACCTCGTCAGCACCGCCCCCAGGCCGACTCCGCCCAGGACGACCGCGACCACCGTGCCGGGGGTCGGGCTGTTCCTGCTGGCCAGGCCCGCTGCCACGCCGATGGCCGCCAGGACGACGGCCATGCCGGTCAGGAGGACCAGTTTGTCCGCCGTGCCGAAGGTCGTCACGGCGAAGTCCTTCAGCCAGGACGGGGTCAGGTCGATCGCGGCGTTGCCCACGGCCAGGTACGGGGAGGCCGCCGGGTCCACGAAGGCTGCTACCAGGTGGCCTGCGGCCAGGGCTGCTGTCAGGGCCAGCAGGCCGGTCAAGGCGGCCTTGGTGGGCTTCATGGTCTTCATTCGACACCCGGCGGGGGGTGGTTCGCCGCAGTTGTAAGGGGGCGGTAATCAAACTTCGCGTCCGGCGGGCGGGTTCCCGTCTCCTGCTCGCGGGTGCCCGGCGTCGGCCGCGTGCTACTTCACCCTGCGGCGGTAGGCCATCGTCGCCGCTATCGCGCCCGCCACCGCTCCCGCGCCCAGCACCGACGGGACGCCGATCTTCGCGGCCTTGCGGCCCGTTCTGAAGTCCCGGATCTCCCAGCCCTTGCGGCGGGAGATCTCTCTCAGCTGCGAGTCCGGGTTCACGGCCACCGCCGTGCCCACCACGGAGAGCATCGGGACGTCGTTCGAGGAGTCCGAGTAGGCGGTGCAGCGGCGGAGGTTCAGGCCCTCCTTGGCGGCCAGGGCCCGGACCGCCTGCGCCTTGGCCTTGCCGTGGAGCAGGTCGCCGACCAGGCGGCCGGTGTAGACGCCGTCCTCCGACTCGGAGACCGTGCCCAGGGCTCCGGTGAGGCCCAGGCGGCGGGCGATGATCTGGGCGAGCTCCACCGGGGTCGCGGTGACGAGCCAGACCCGCTGGCCCGCGTCCAGGTGCATCTGGGCCAGGGCCTGGGTGCCCTTCCAGATGCGGTCGGCCATCAGCTCGTCGTAGATCTCCTCGCCCAGGGAGACCAGTTCGGCGACGCTGCGGCCCGCCACGAAGGAGAGGGCCTGTTCGCGGCTCGCCTTCACCGACTCCGGGTCCTCCCGGCCGCCCACGCGGAACTTCAGCTGCTGCCAGACGAATCCCGCGAGGTCGGAGGAGCTGAAGTACTTGCGCGCGGCCAGGCCACGGGCGAAGTGGAAGATCGAGGCGCCCATCATCATCGTGTTGTCCACGTCGAAGAAGGCCGCCGCGGTCAGGTCGGTGGGCACCGACAGCGAGGTTTCGAGCTCCGGCGCCATCGCGGCGGCCTGGATCGCCGCCTCTGCCGATGCCTCGCCGGCCAGTTCGGCCAGCCGGTCGCTCTCCACGTCACGCTTGCCTGCCATGTCGCAAGCCTAGCGATCAGGTCCCGATGGGACTGGACGACTCAACCGAAGCTGATGCCGGGCAGCAGCGGCAGCGAGATGCTGGGCAGGGGCAGCGGCAGCGGGATGGTGATCTCCGGCTTGCCCGAGGCGGGCGGGGTCGTGCTGCCCGGCTTCGAGGCCGGTGGGGTGCTGGTGCCGGGGACGACCGACTGCGTGGGCTGGGCCGGTGGTGCCGCCGAGCCGGTCTGGGCCGGCCGGCCCGACTGCGTCGGCTGTGCGGTGGGGGTCGGGCGGCTGCTCGCGGAGGCGTTCGGCGGCTGGACCGCCGTCGTGCACTCGTCCTTCGCCGGCAGCGGGCCCAGCGGGTCGGCGGAGCCGCTGGTCACGGCGCCGCAGCCGATGCGGGCCGTCAGGTCGTGGGCGCGCTGGGCGATGCTCGCGAGCAACCACATCGTGGTGTCGGCGTGCTTGCCCGCGTCGTCGGGCAGCCGGGGGCGCAGGGTGCCGAGCTTCTCGTACTGGTCGAGCGCCCAGTCGCGCAGTGCGGGGAGTGCCGTCTCGTCGGACGTCGTCGCGTAGGTGGTGAGCTGGCGGGCGCCCTCGACGGCGTCGGTGTCCAGGTCGGAGAGGGCCGTGAGCTGCGCGGACGAGTCCGAGGCGCGGTCGGCGAGCGTCTCCATCTCCGTCACGCGGGCGGCGGCGAACTCGAGGTGCTTGAGGGCTCGGGACTCCTCGTCGAAGGTCAGGCCGAGCGAGGCGCCTTCGGTGGTGCGTTTGATGCCGTAGAGCGGGTCTCCCGGGAGCGCGTCACGGCTGAGCAGCACGCTCATGCCGCCGAGTGACATCAGCAAGCACAGGACCGCGGCCGCTGCGACTGCCACCCGTGCGCGCGCTCCCACCCGTCTTACCGACGAGAGGGCCAGCGGCTTCTCGGGTGGTGACGCCGTGAGGACGCGCTGCTTCATGCGTTCGCGCGTCTCGGCGTCCGGGCCGACGTCCATCCGCCGGAGGAGTTCGACGATCGCGAGGTCCTCCGCGAAGTCGTCGTCACCCACCGGCCGAGGGCCGCCCTCAACGGCACGAGCGAAGCGCTCGTGCTCTGCCTGCCGCCACCGCGGTGTTCTTCCCTTGCCGTCCATCTCAGCCCGAGTAACGAAGTTGATCTGCTTTGGGTTACGCCCCTGCGATCGCGATCACCGCAACCAGGACGGGAGGATCTGTGCGAGCCGCCGCACGGCCCGGTGTTGCAGCGCCTTCACGGCGCCCTCGTTGCGGTCCATGATCTGCGCGACCTCCGAGACCGATTTGCCCTCGATGAACCTCAGCCTGATGCAGTCGCGCTGGTCATCCCCCAACTGTGCAACGCAGCGGAGCAGCTCCGCGTTGGTCGCCTCGGTCATGACCTCCTGCTCGGGGCCGCTCGTCTCCTCGCGGTTGTCCTGCAGCTCGGCCGTCGTGACCTCGAGGCGGTACCGGCTCGACTTCACGTGGTCGAACACGATGTTGCGGGCGATCGTGACGAACCACGCGCCCACGTCGCGGCCCTGGTAGCTGACGGAGCCGATGCTGCGCAGCGCCCGCAGGAACGTCTCGCTCGTCACGTCCTCGGCGAACGCCCGGTCGCCGCCGACCCGGAAGAGGACATAGCGGAACACCATGTCGACGTACTGGTCGTACAGCACCCCGAACGCCTCGGTGTCACCCTCTTGGGCGGCCTTGACGAGCTGCCACGGCTCGTCGGCGTCGTCGTGCTGACCCCCCGTCATGGTCCGGGTGGTCCTGATCGTGTTCGGTCGTGCCCGCGCGGTCATCGGCTCGCGGCACCTCCACAGAGTCGCCGTGGCGGCAGCATACGTGTTGTTACTCCGTAGTAGGTAGTGGACCCGGCTCGTACGGGGAGACGCGTGATCCACGACTTCATGACGCTCGTCACGCGTGGAAGACTGCTCCGAGCGCCCTGTTGTTCATGAGGAGGCCATGGTGACTTCCGCTCGCAATGTCTCAGATCTCGTCCGTGCTTCGGCACAGCGGGGACCCGGCCACGTCGCGCTCGTCGACGTGGTGAGCGGAAAAAGCATCACGTGGGAAACCATCGACGGTGCGATCGACGCTTTCGCCCGCCATTTGGCCGATTCAGGACTCGAATCGGGCGACCGGGTGGCGGTACGGCTGCCCACGAGCCCCGAGTTCGTCGTCTCCGTGTTCGGAATTCTGCGCGCGGGCGGCGTCGTGGTGCCCACCGGCCCCGGTACCCCACCGCGCGAACTCCAGCGCATCCTGGCCGACTCGGGGGCCAGGTTCCTGATCGGCGACGGCGAGGGCTCGGACGCGCACGTCCTGGACCTTCCGGACGTCACGGCCGCCGGCGAGCCGTTCGAGGCCGTGGGCGGCGGCGAGGACCTGGCGGTGCTGGGCTACACCTCCGGCACGTCCGGCGTGCCGCGCGGCGCGATGCTCTCGCACCGCGCGCTGCTCGCGAACGTCGCGCAGTGCGCCTCGCTGCGGCCCGCACCCGTGACGGCGGGCGACCGGGTGCTGCTCGCGCTGCCGCTGTTCCACGTCTACGGCCTCGGCCCCGGCCTGCTGCAGGTCGCGGGCGCCGGTGCCACGGCGGTGCTGCTGGAGCGCTTCGACCCGTCGGCGGCGCTGGACGTCATCGAGGAGCACCGCGTCACGACGATGGTCGGCGTGCCGCCGATGTACCGGGCGATCCTCGCCCACCCCGTCGAGCTGCTGCGCGAGAAGCTCGCCACGGTCCGCCTGTTCACCTCCGGCGCCGCCCCCCTGCCCGCGGGTGTCATCGCCGAGATGCGCGGCGCCATCGGCATCCCGATCTACGAGGGCTACGGCCTGACCGAGACCGGCCCGGTGCTCACCTCCACGTTGGTCGGCGGCGTGCCGAAGCCCGGTTCGGTGGGCCAGGCGCTGCCCGGCGTCGAGATCCGCCTGGTCGACACCGACGGCTCGGTGCTCGACGTCGACGAGGACGAGCCGGGCACCGGCCTGGTCTCCGCGAAGGGCGACAACCTGTTCAGCGGCTACTGGCCGGACGGCGAACGGGGCCCCGACCCGTCGGGCTGGTTCCGCACGGGCGACGTCGGCTTCATCGACGCCGACGGCGACCTGCACCTGGTCGACCGCGCGAACGACCTGATCATCGTGAACGGCTTCAACGTCTACCCGCACGAGGTGGAGCGGGTCGTGGACGAGATGCCGGCCGTCCTGGAGGCCGCGGCCGTCGGCGTGCCGGACGAGAGGACCGGCGAGTCGGTCAAGGTGGTCGTGGTGCTGCGCGACGGCGAGGACCTGTCGGCGGACGACGTCGTGGCGCACTGCGCGGCGCGGCTGGCGAAGTTCAAGGTGCCGACGTCGGTGGAGTTCGTGCAGGCCCTGCCGCACTCGCCGACCGGCAAGCTGGCCCGCGCGATCCTGCGCAAGCCGCTGGGAGCGTGACGCCGTGCCGCACCACGTGACCGTGATGAGCCGCGCCGACTGCCACGCGTGCGAGGAGGCCAAGGCCGAGGTCGAGCGGATCTGCGCCGAGATGGGCGCCACCTGGTCCGCCGAGGACGTGGACGCCGACCCGGAGCTGCGCGCCGAGTACGGCGACCAGGTGCCGGTGTTCCTCGTCGACGGGGTGGAGCACGGGTACTGGAAGGTCGAGGAGGACCGGCTGCGGGCCGCGCTCGCGTCCTAGACCAGGCCGAGCTCACGCCAGCCGCGTTCACCGGCCGGCGTGAGCGCCACGGCCCGTGTCGTGCCGATCCGCTTCACCCAGCCGCGGTCGAGGAACACCGCGCACAGGTGCGCCCCCGCGGCTCCGGCCAGGTGCGGGACGCGTTCGGTCCAGTCCAGGCAGGCCCTGCTGACCTGCCGTTTCGAGGGCTCGAACCCGAGCTCCTTCAGCCACACGACGCCCAGCTCGGTGACGGCCAGCTCCGCCGTCACCACGCCGAGCTCCACCAGGCCCGACTTCAGCGCGATCCCGAGCTTGCCCGCGAGGTGGTCGTAGCAGGTGCGGCCACGGGCCATCGCCTCCGAAGCGGACGCTGCTCGCAGCGTGCGCGGGGCCGGCGGAGGGCCGGCGAAGGCCGTCATCGCCTCCAGCAGCTCGGCCACGTGCGGACCGGCCAGCGCGACGTAGCGGTGCCGGCCCTGCCGGTGCTCGACCAGCAGGCCGCCCTCGACCAGGCGCGTCAGGTGCTCGCTGGCGGTCGACGCCGCCACCCCGGCGTGGGCGGCCAGCTCGTGCGCCGTCCAGGCCCTGCCGTCCAGCAGGGCCCCGCAGAACGCCGCCCGCGTCCGGTCCGCCAGCAGCGCGGCCAGTGCCTCCATGCCCGCCATTGTGCGGCCGGGACACTTCGGCCGGCGCCGAAGCGTCGGGGCCCTAGCGTCGGGGCATGACCGAGGAGCTGCTGGGCCTGCCCGTGCCGTCCGTGCCCGCCGGCGACCAGGGCGTGGCGTGGCTGCGCGCGCACGTCGTCCGTTTCAGCAACGGCGCCGAGCACGCCCGCAGGCGCGCGCTCACGACCAGGCTCATCGAGAACGTGCAGGTCACCTCGCTCGACGAGCTGGCCACCGCGCTCGGGCTGCCCGGCTCGCTGGACGACATCGCCGCGATCGCCCCCTGCTACCAGCCGCACGAGGCCGTCACGGCCGAGGCCGACGCGGCGGTCGAACGGCTCGCGGGCGGCCACGACGAGCTGACCGCCGCCCGGATCGGGCTGCTGGTGCAGGCCTGGGCGGCCACGCACGCGTTCGCGGAGCGCCTGCGCACCTCGGACCCCTCCCCGCCCGTCCCGATCACGCGCAGGGCCTCTCAGGACGGCGTGGTCGAGGTCCGGCTCGACGCGCACCCGTTCGGCCACGGCCCGCACGCCTGTCCCGGCCGCGACGTCGCCACCCGGATCGCCAAGAACCTCGCCTTCCGGGCGCTGCACCACCAGGACGGGCCGTTCGTGCTGCCCAACGCCTGGGACCACGCGTCGGCGGTCGCACTGCACGCGAGCGGCTTCCCCGCGGTCGGCACGACGAGCCTCGGCGTGGCGGCGGCGCACGGCCTCGAGGACGGCGCGGGCCTCGCGGGAGCGGAGACCGTCCGGCTCGCGCGGATGCTCGCCGGGCTGCCGTTCCCCGTCACGGCCGACCTGGAGTCCGGGTTCGGCGCGGCACCGGAGGAGGTGGCGGAACTCGTCGCCGGGCTCGGCGTCGCGGGCGTCAACCTGGAGGACGGCCGTCCGCACGGCCTCGCGGCGCCGCGGGAGCAGGCCGAGCTGATCCGGGCCGTGAAGGACCGGGCGCCCGGCGTGTTCCTCAACGCCCGCGTCGACACCCACTGGCTCGGCCTCGCGCTGGACGAGACCGAAGAGCGCGCCCGCCGGTACGTCGACGCCGGTGCCGACGGGATCTTCGTGGCCGGGCTGACCGAACCGCGTGACATCGAGCGGCTCGCGGCGCTGGCGCCGTTGAACGTGCTGGCCCAGGCCCGCACGCCGCAGCAGCTCGGCGACCTCGGCGTGAAGCGGATCAGCACCGGGTCGCTGCTGTTCAGGGCGGCCCTGCGGCAGGCCGTCGCGACCGCCGTCCAGGTCCGCGACGGTGCGGAGCCGCCCGCCGCGTTCGGCTACGCCGAGGTCCAGGACCTCAGCCGAGGAACACGTTCCGCCGCTGGGTGAGCAGCCGGTACAGGGTCTGCTGGATCGTCTCGCGCACCTGGTCGGTGAGGTTGAAGACGAGCATCGGGTCGTCCGCCGCGTTCTCGCCGAAGGAGTCGGTGCGGATCGGCTCGCCGAACTCGATGTACCACTTCGACGGCAGCGGGACCGCGCCCAGCGGCCCGAGCAGCGGGAAGAACGGCGTCACCGGGAAGTACGGGAAGCCGAGCAGCCGCGCCAGCGCCTTGACGTCGCCGATCATCGGGTAGATCTCCTCGGCCCCGACGATCGAGACCGGGATGATCGGCACGCCGGTCTTGAGCGCCGCCGACACGAAGCCGCCGCGGCCGAAGCGCTGCAGCTTGTAGCGGTCCTTGAACGGCTTGCCGATGCCCTTGAAGCCCTCCGGCCACACGCCGACGAGCTCACCGGACGACAGCAGGCGCTCCGCGTCGGCGTTGCACGCGAGCGTCTGGCCGCCCTTGCGCGCGAGCGCGCCGAGCACCGGCGTGCGGAACACCAGGTCGGCGCCGAGCCCGCGCAGGGGCCGGTGCGCCGGGTGCTCGGACGCGATGCCGTACGCGGTCATGAGGGCGTCGAGCGGCACCGTGCCGGAGTGGTTCGCCACGATCAGCGCGCCCCCGGCCATCGGGATGTTGTTCAGGCCGATCGTCTCGACCCGGAACCACTTCTCGTAGAGCGGCTTCAGCGGCGGCATCAGCACGTTCTCGGTGAGGTCGCGGTCGAAGCCGAACTCGTCGACCTCGTAGTCGCCCGCCAGCCGCCTGCGCGCGAACGCCAGCAGATCGGTCAGCCTGCGTTCCCAGTCCGGTTCCGCGGACCGCTGCTGCTCCGGCTCGGGAACCACCTCGACGTGGCGCGATCTGCGCGCGGCGTCGCGTTCCGGGTCGTGCAGCGGGATAACGCGTGCTCCTGCCACTGCGTTCATCTCCTCAAGGCGAAGATCAGCGGAACCGCGCGGCCGCGTCGAGGATTCCCCGCTCGGCGGCGACCACGGTCTCCGGGTCGATGAGCGGCTTCAGGCCCCGTCCGCTCACGTAGTCGTCGAAGGCCTGCTGGGTGGTCCACCGCGGCGTGAACCCGAAGTCCTTCTTCAGCAGGGTGGTGTCGACCACGCGCCCCCAGTTGAGGAACCTCATCTGGTCGGGCGAGAAGTCGACGAGCCGGGCGCTCCGGAAGAAGCCCCCGACCGTGGGCACGGCGGCGCTGGGCACCGGCAGGTTCAGCCTGCCCGCCCGCCTGATCGCCTGCGACAGCAGCAGCACGCCGTCGCCGCCCACGTTGAACACACCGGGCAGTTCGTGCAGCGTGGCGCGCTCCAGGACCGCGAGCGCGTCCTCGGAGTGCAGCAGCTGCACACGAGCGTCGTACCCCAGCACCGTGGGCACGACCGGCAGGGCGAAGTAGCGGGTCAGCACCGTGTCGATGCGCGGCCCGATGAAGTTGGTGAAGCGCAGCGTCGTGACGTCGACGTCCGGCCTGCGGCGGCCGAACCCGCGCACGTACCCCTCGACCTCGACGGCGTCCTTGGCGTAGCCGGACGACGGCAGGTCCTTCGGGCCCATGTCCTCGGTGAACACCGCCGGGTCGCGGCTGCTGGACCCGTACACGGCGCTCGTGGACTTGACGACGAGCTTGCGCACCTTCGGCGACTTCTGGCACGCGGCCAGCAGCTGCATGGTGCCGATGACGTTCATCTCCTTCATCGCCGTGCGACCGGTGGGCCCGGCCGGGTTGGCGGTGACGGAGGCGTGGACGACCGTGTCGACGTTCGCGGTGGAGATGACCTTGCTGATCAGCGGGTTGCGGATGTCGGCCCGCACGAACTCCGCCCTGCCCATCCTGCGCAGGAGGTCACGCGGCGGCGGCTCGGTGTCCACACCGAGCACCCGCTCGACGTCCGGGTTCGCGGCGAAGCGCGCGGCGAGGTGGCCGCCGAGGAAGCGGCTGACTCCGGTGACGAGGACGACCTTGGGCGTCATGCGACTCCAAGCACGAGGGCGGTGCGATTGGTCGATGCTACAAGCCGATTCGGAAACCGGGCGGGGCCGGAACGCCGTCTTGACGCAGGTCACGCAGGCTTCACGGGCTAATCACCCGATCGGCGGCCCCGTTCCCGCGATGTCGTGCAAGCGTCCCGAAGGGTGAACTTCCCCGTGGGACGGTCCCGCGAAACGCAACCGCCGCCGGTCTCCTCGTG
>NZ_JBHXCW010000006.1:0-74574 GCF_042725365.1 Lentzea sp. NPDC060358
CCGGGGGCCTTCGTCGTTCACCGCACTAGCGCTTGCGCCAGCGGAAGCCGAGCAACGCCCCGATCAGGGCACCGACGCCCAGCACCAGCGACGGCGGCGGACCGGACTTCACGGTCACCACGGGCTCGATGACGGCGGGCGCGGGCGGCTGGACGACCTCCGGCTCCACGTTCTCCCGCGCGGTCGCCGTCCAGGCCGTGATGAACAGGATGAACTGCGCCACCAGGTTCGCGAACACCAGCACACCGATCACGGACCCGAACGCGGCCGACGTGGGCGACTTGGTCGTGAAGGACAGGAAGATCGTGGCGGTCTGCTTCAGGATCTCGAACCCGATCGCGCCGGCGAGCGCGCCGCGCAGCGCACTGCGCCACCCCACGGGCTTGCGCGGCAGCCGCGAGAGCACCCACAGGAACACGAGCCAGTTCGCCACCAGCGACAGCAGGATCGAGCCGATGCGCAGCAGGACGCGCGCCCAGCCCTGGTCGGCGAGCCCCATCCACTCCAGGATCTGCTCGGCGAGGCCGGACCCGACCGCCGTGATGCCGAACGAGATCACGATCGCGAGCCCCAGGCCGAGCAGCGACAGCAGGTCGCGCCCCAGCGTGCCGAGGAAGGGCAGCTCCCCCTTCGCCTGACCCCACTGGGCGGTGAGGGCGTCGCGCAGGTTGCTCATCCAGCCGAGACCGGAGTAGGCGGCGCCGAGCAGACCGATGATGCCGACGGTGCCCTTGGAGTCCAGGGCGGTGTTCACGGCCTCGTTGATCTGCTTGCGCAGGTTCTCGTCCGGGACGGCCTCGGCGATGCTCTCCCGCAGCGACGCCAGCAGGTCCGGCTGCGACTGGAGCACGAAACCGGCGACGGCGAAGCCGATCATCAGGATCGGCACCAGGGAGAGCACGCTGAAGTACGTCACCGCGGCGGCGTGCTGAGCGCCGTACCGCTGGTCGTACCGCTCGTACGCACGCATGACGTGGTCGAGCCACGCGTACTTCCGCCGCCACTTGTCCACGATCAAGACGCTAGTGCAAGTGCACTACTCCGGCAGAACAAAGCCGATCTTGTCGTACGTGCGGCGCAGCGTGCCCGACGCGACCTCACGCGCGCGCTCGGCGCCGGCGGCCAGGATCTTGTCCAGCGACGCCACGTCGTCGAGGTAGGTCTTCACGCGCTCCTGCACCGGCGTGACCCACTCGGTGAAGACCTCGCCGAGGTCCTTCTTCAGGTCGCCGTAGCCCTTGCCGTCGTAGTCGGCGACCAGCGACTCGACCGTGCGGCCCGTCAGCGCCGAGTAGATCGTCAGCAGGTTCGACACACCCGGCTTGGCCTCGACGTCGAAGACGATCTCGCGGCCCGTGTCGGTGACGGCGGACCGGATCTTCTTGGCCGAGCGCTTCGGGTCCTCCAGCAGCTCCACGACACCGCCGGGCACCGACTTGCTCATCTTCGCCGTCGGTTCCTGCAGGTCGAAGATCTTCGCCGTGTCCTTGACGATGTACGCCTCCGGCAGGCGGAACGTCTTGCCGTAGCGCGAGTTGAACCTGGTCGCGAGGTCGCGGGTCAGCTCGAGGTGCTGGCGCTGGTCCTCGCCGACCGGCACGTAGTGCGCCTGGTACAGCAGGATGTCCGCGGCCTGCAGGATCGGGTAGGTGAACAGGCCCACGCCGACGGACTGCTCCTGACGCGCGGACTTGTCTTTGAACTGGGTCATCCGCGACGCCTCGCCGAAGCCGGTCATGCACTGCATGACCCAGCCGAGCTGGGCGTGCTCCGGGACGTGCGACTGGACGAACAGCGTCGCGCGGTCGGGGTCGATGCCCAGCGCGAGCAGCTGGGCGGCCGAGACGCGGGTGTTCTGCCGCAGGGTCTTCGGGTTCTGCTCCACGGTGATCGCGTGCAGGTCGACGACGCAGTAGAACGCGTCGTGCGCCTCCTGCAGCGCCACCCACTGCCGCACCGCACCCAGGTAGTTGCCGAGGTGGAACGACCCGGCCGTCGGCTGGATGCCGGACAGGACGCGGGGGCGCTTGGCCGGCGCGGTGGTGCTCGCCGGGGTGCCTTCTGCGGGCGCGTTCTCCGTGGACACGGACGAATCTTCTCAGACCGCGTGGATCAGTTCTGCGCGGTGTCCTGCTGACCGAGGTCGATCCGCTGGTTCGCGGCCGTCACCGGAGCCGGCTTGCGCCGCTTGACCAGGCCGAACACCAGACCGCCGACGCCGGCGGTCACCGCGATCAGACCCACGGGACCCGCCGCGGTACCGGTCATGCTGCTCTCGACCGCAGCGCTCAGTACCAGACTCATGCCGTGCACTTGCCGAGCCTCCCCATGGCACAGGCCCACCCCGGAAGGGTGAACCTTGCTGACTGATTGGCCGCCAAGCTACCGATGGCCGGTAGCGTCGATGCGCCGAATCAGACTATCGGTCACCGATCATCGGTTCGCACTCGCCCATATGTCGTAGTCCGCTGACGGGCGTTACGCCCTGCCAGCGATGCCAGGGTCTCGAGCTCACGCACAGTGCGCGCCGACCCGTGCTCGGACCCGGCCATGCGGCTGATGGTCTCCTCCATCAGCGTGCCGCCGATGTCGTTCGCGCCGCCGTTGAGGATCTCCGCCGTGCCCTCGTCGCCGAGCTTGACCCACGAGCACTGGATGTTGGCGATCCGGCCGTGCAGCGCCAGCCGCGCGAACGCGTGCACGGCGCGGTTGTCGCGGCGGGTGGGGCCGGGCCGGGCGACCCCGGCGAGGTAGATGGGGGCGTTGCGGTGCACGAACGGCAGCGCGACGAACTCGGTGAGCCCGCCGGTGCGGTCCTGCAGCCGCGCGAGCACGCGGAGGTGCGTGAGCCAGTGACCGGGGTGGTCGACGTGGCCGTACATCATCGTGCTGGACGAGCGGATGCCCAGCTCGTGGGCCGTTCCGACGACGTCGAGCCAGGTCGCGGTCGGCAGCTTGCCCTTGGTGAGCACCCACCGCACGTCGTCGTCGAGGATCTCGGCCGCGGTGCCGGGGATCGTGTCGAGGCCGGCCTCCTTGAGCTCGGTCAGCCACTCGCGCACGCTCACGCCGGCCTTCGCCGCGGCGGAGACGATCTCCATCGGGCTGAACGCGTGGACGTGCATGCCGGGCAGGCGCTTCTTGATCGCGCGCACGACGTCGGCGTAGTAGGTCACCGGCAGCTTCGGGTCGATGCCGCCCTGCATGCAGACCTCGGTGGCGCCGTCGTCCCACGCCTCCTGCGCGCGGTCGGCGACCTCCTCCGCGGACAGCCGGAACGCGTCCGCGTCGCGTTCCCGTTGCGCGAAGGCGCAGAACCGGCAGCCGACGTAGCAGACGTTGGAGAAGTTGATGTTCCGGTTGACGACGTAGGTGACGTCGTCGCCGACCACCTCGCGCCTCAGGTCGTCCGCGAGCCTGGTCATCTCCTCGAGCGCGTCGCCGTCGGCGGTCAGCAGCGCCATGGCGGCGTCGGTGTCGCCGAGCAGCGCCGCCGGGTCGTTCGCGGCGATCTTCAGTCCACGTTGGACGTCCTCGGAAAGCCGTTGCGGCGCAACGGGAATCTTCAGCTCGGCCCAGTCGCCGTAGACCTCGTCGAAGTCGCCGCGCCGGTCGCTCGTGCGGCCCTCGGTGTCGATCGCGGTGTTGAGGTCCGCGCGGCCGTAGGTGTCGAGGCCGCCGTCGGGTTCCTGCCACTCGCGGCCGGCGACCACCGCGTCGGGGTTCGCGAGCCCGTTCTCCAGCGACAGCGCGGAAATGTGGGCGGTGAGTCGCGTGTCGATCCACTGCCCCGCCGCCGCGCGGACGTAGCGCGGGTAGACGTTCAGCCTCTCCTGCAACGAGAATCCGGCTTCGCGTGTGATGTCCGCGAGCGTGTCGACCTGCGGCCACGGCTTCTCGGGGTTCACGTGGTCGGGCGTGACCGGCGAGACGCCGCCCCAGTCGTCGACGCCCGCGCGCAGCATCAGGCCGAACTCCTCGCCGACCAGGTTCGGCGGCGCCTGCACGCTCACGGTCGACGGCATCACCAGGCGGGCCACGGCGATCGTCGCCGCGAGCTCGGTCAGGTCGGCGTCGGGCATGCCGCGCATCGCCGTGTCCGGCTTGGCGCGGAAGTTCTGGATGATGACTTCCTGGATGTGCCCGTACTGCTTGGCGACCTGCCTCATCGCGAGCAGCGACTCGGCGCGCTCGGTCAGGTTCTCGCCGATGCCGATCAGGACGCCCGTGGTGAACGGGACGTTGACGCGCCCGGCGTCGGTCAGCACCCGCAGCCGGACCGCGGGGTCCTTGTCCGGGCTGCCGTAGTGGGGCCCGCCCGGCTCGCTCCACAGCCGCTCGGCCGTGGTCTCGAGCATCATGCCCATGCTGGACGCCACGGGCCGCAGCCGCGTCAGCTCCTCCCAGCTCAGCACGCCGGGGTTGAGGTGGGGCAACAACCCCGTCTCCTCCAGCACCGCGATGGCGCTGGCCCGCACGTAGTCCAGAGTGGACTCGAACCCGCGCGCCTCCAGCCACTCCCGCGCGGCGGGCCAGCGGTCCTCCGGCCGGTCGCCGAGCGTGAAGAGCGCTTCCTTGCAGCCCTGTGCCGCCCCGGCGCGGGCGATCGCCAGCACCTCGTCGCGTTCGAGGAACGCGGCGGGCAGCCGGTGCGGCACGGTCGCGAACGTGCAGTAGTGGCACCGGTCCCGGCACAGCCGGGTCAGCGGGATGAACACCGACCGGCTGTACGTGACCACCCCGGGCCGCCCCTCGGCGAGCAGGTGCGCGTCCCGCACCCGCCCCGCCGCGCCCAGCAGCGCGTCGAGGTCCTCCCCGCGCGCGTGCAGCAGCACGGCGGCCTCGGTCGCGTCCAGCACGGCCCCGTCGGCGGCCCGGCGCAACGCACGCCGCATCGCCGCAGCGCTCGGCCGGGGCTGCGGTGGGTTCAGAGAGATGTCCACTGCCACGTCAACGACCTTAGGCCGCCGAAATTCCTGATCAGGTGCGACCGGCTGTGGGACATCCCACTTCAGCGCACGGCGACCAGCAGTTCGGTGTTGCGGTCGAGCGGCGTGCCCAGCGGCTCGGCCCGTGAGTGGATGTCGTTGTAGGTGAACTCCCGGCAGAGGCTCGCGAGCCCCTGCTCGGTCCGGTCGCCGAAGTCGACCTGGTAGGGCGCGTCGGCCTCGAGCAGGGTCGTGAACAGCGACAACGTGCCGTCGGCGTTGTCCGCCACCTCGATGACGCGGGCGTGCTGCGGGTAGTCGACGTGCGCGGCGGTGTTGATCTCCCAGAAACTCCTGGACGGCGTGTCGTGCCGGTGCGCGGTGATGACGTTGCGGTGCGTGTGCCCGTTGACCCACGCCAGCACGTTGGGGAACCGGTGCAGGAGGTTGACCAGCGCGTCACCGTTCATCCGCGGGTCGAGCGGACGCCGCCGGTCCGGCAGCACGTTGCCCATCGTCTTGGACGTGTGGTGGCTGAACAGCACGAACAA
This sequence comes from Lentzea sp. NPDC060358, assembly GCF_042725365.1. NCBI lineage: Bacteria > Bacillati > Actinomycetota > Actinomycetes > Pseudonocardiales > Pseudonocardiaceae > Lentzea > Lentzea sp. NPDC060358. The sequence goes on from NZ_JBHXCW010000006.1 coordinate 5,480, forward strand.
CTCGTCGGTGACGTTCTGCCGTTGCGGCAGCCCGAGCCAGTCGTAGTAGAGGGAGCTGTTGCGGCGGAGGGTCCTCTCGATCCAGTTGAGCTGGTGCAGCCCGATAGACCCCTCGGAGAACCCGGCGAGGTTCGTGGTGTCCATGCTGATGCCCGTGACGCCGGGCGCCATCCGGAACGTGTAGAAGACGTCCACTCCATCAGCGTTGGCGTCCGTGTACCCGTGCCCGCCCGTAGGCAGGTGCTTGCGCACGAACTCACCCGTGGTGAACAACCGACGCCGGTCATCGGGCGTGACGGTCCGGACCGCGCCACCGTTGGCGAGGATGCTCATCGCCTCCGGGATGGCCGCGGGGTCGTTGAAGGCTTTCGCGAGCTTCGCGTTCTGCACGGGGTCACCGAAGCCGACGATCTTCTTCCGCCCGGTGTACCAGCCGTCGAGCAGCCCGTCCGGCAGCGCGCCGACGACGCTGTCGTCGTGGTTGCCGATCGTGGCGTACCAGGGGATGTCGAGGCCGGGGCTGGTGAACTGCCTGACGGCCGCGTCGAGCAGCCCCTCGAGCTGAGGGAACCCCTTGGCCTTGTAGTCGTCCATGCCCGCGAGGTCCGGCTGCCAGTACGTGCTGATGCCGGCGTTCTGCACGCCTTCGTACCGGCTGTCGCCGGTGTTGGGCGTGATGGTGCCGCCGTTGAGGACGGTGAGGAACCAGTCGAGCTCGACGTGCTCGTGGTTGTCGGTGTTGTCACCGGTGGTCATGAGGAAGTCGAAGGGCCTGCCGGTGAGCGGCCCCCGCTTGACGGCGTTGACGCGCTTGACCAGTGACGTGCTGCCCTGCGCGGTGAGGGTTTCCTGCGGCCGGTGCGCGCTCGAACCGAGGTACGGGTGCAGGTACTCGAACCGGAGCGGACTTTGCGCGTCGCAGATGTGCATGTCGCTGAACTGCACGAAACTGGCCAACGCCTGCCGCCGCGCCTCCCGGTTCGGCTTGGCGCCGACGAGGTCGGTGCGCACCACCGTCGGCCATCCCGGTCCGGCCTGCAACCTGCGGTAGGTCCCGCTGCCGACCGGCGTGGCGGTGGTGTCGAGCGTGGTGCCCGCCGTCGACGCAATCGCTTGCGCGTCGAGCAGCGGCACGCCTGCGGCGCCCACGCCCATGGCCAGGAGGAAGTTGCGCCTGGTGAAGCCCGTCATGTGTGCGCTCCCGATTCATCGATGGTGAATCGTGTTCATGTTCGGGGAGCCGGCGGGTGAAATCGAGTGGTCGGCGGGGTGGCGGGAGCGATAAAGGCTGCCTGGACTGGGTCAGTCGGAGTAGACCACCGTGACCGGTGCGTGGTCCGACCACCGCTCCGCGTACGTCGCAGCCCGCTCCACCACGGCGGAGACAGCCCGCCCGGCCAGCCCCTCGGTGGCGACCTGGTAGTCGATGCGCCACCCGGAGTCGTTGTCGAAGGCCTTCCCCCGGTAGGACCACCACGAGTAGGGCCCGACCACATCGGGGTGCAGGTCACGAACAACGTCGTGGTACCCGGAAGAGAACACCGAGGTCATCCACTCCCGCTCGTGGGGCAGGAACCCGGCTTCCTTCTGGTTCGTCTTCCAGTTCTTCAGATCCGCCTGCTGGTGCGCGATGTTCCAGTCCCCGCACACGACGACCTCGCGCCCGGACACGGCGGCCTTCTCCCGCAACGAGACCAGGTACGGCAGGAAGGAGGCCATGAACCGGTCCTTCTCGTCCTGCCGGGGAGTGCCGACGTCGCCGGACGGCAGGTAGAGCGACGCCACCACGACACCGGGCAGCTCGATCTCCACGTACCGGCCGCTCGCCTCGAACTCGGCCGCACCGAACCCCACACGCACCGACGAAGGCTCAACGCGCGAGAGCACGCCCACGCCCGCACGGCCCTTCACGGAAGAAGGCGCGTACACGCCGTGCCAGCCGTCCGGCGAGTGGAGATCCGCGGCCAGTTCGGCCGGCTCCGCACGGACCTCCTGCAGGCACACCACATCCGCGGAAGACGAAGCGAGCCACGACATGTAGCCCTTCTTCGCGGCGGCGCGCAGGCCGTTGACGTTGACCGTGGAGATCGTCAGCACGACGCGGGAGCCTACTTGGAGGCCAGGCCCCAGGGCTTCGGGTACTCGGCGCCGCAGCCGCCGCAGTGCGCGGTCAGGTCCAGGTAGCCGACCAGGGTGGCCATCTCGTCGCGGGGCAGCGCGAGCTGGCGCTGGCCGTCGATCTCCGTGTAGAGGCCCTGCCACTCGGGCTCGCAGGTGCACGGCACCAGATTCCTGCCCCGGCCCCACCGGAAGACGTTCCGCAACATGCCCGCGAGTCTACTTGCAGGTCGAGTCGCTGGTCAGCGCCGTGAACTGCTGGCTCACCCAGCGGCGGTCGCTCAGCATGCGGTAGCCGTTCTCCACGCGCGACGACGCCGCGGTCACGGCGTCGCGGGGCATCGTCGAGACGATCGGCTGCAGGTCGCCGGGGCCCGAGCGGACGTTCAGGACGTCCGCGGTCACCGTGATCCGGCAGATCTCCTCGGCCTTGGCGCTGTCCACCGGTTTGCCGCCGTTCACCGCGTACATCACCCCCGCGACGCCCAGCACACCGATCACGATCAGTCCCCTGACCGGAACTCCGAACATGACGCCTCCCCGAACCGCGAACTGCTCTTCAGCAGCAGATATAGCGGCAAACCAACCGAGGGGACGGCCGGGAAGCGGCAACCACCCGCAAGAGGAACCGACCGGGTGACGCGCCACGAGAAAAGGCCACCCCGGTGTGACCGGAGTGGCCTTTCTCAGCAGCAGGACGTCAGAACGACGCCATCTTCTTCTTGAGGTTCTCGTCGAGCGCGGCGAGGAAGTCCTCGGTGGTCAGCCACGCCTGGTCCTTGCTGATCAGCAGGGCCAGGTCCTTGGTCATCTGACCGGCCTCGACGGTCTCGATCACGACCTCCTCGAGCGCCTCGGCGAAGCGGACCACCTCGGGGGTGCCGTCCAGCTTGCCGCGGTGCATGAGGCCACGGGTCCACGCGTAGATCGACGCGATGGGGTTCGTGGAGGTCGGCTTGCCGGCCTGGTGCTGGCGGAAGTGGCGCGTCACGGTGCCGTGCGCGGCCTCGGCCTCGACCGTCTTGCCGTCCGGCGTCATCAGGACCGACGTCATGAGGCCCAGCGAGCCGAAGCCCTGCGCGACCGTGTCGGACTGGACGTCACCGTCGTAGTTCTTGCACGCCCAGACGTAGCCGCCCTCCCACTTCATCGCGGCGGCGACCATGTCGTCGATCAGGCGGTGCTCGTAGGTGAGGCCCTTGGCGTCGAACTCCGCCTTGAACTCCTCGTCGAACACGCGCTGGAAGATGTCCTTGAACTGGCCGTCGTAGGCCTTCAGGATCGTGTTCTTCGTCGACATGTAGACGGGGTAGCCCCGCTGCAGGCCGTAGGAGAACGAGGCGCGGGCGAAGTCCTCGATGGACTTGTTGTAGTTGTACATGCCCATCGCCACACCGCCCTCCGCCGGGAACTCGGTGACGACGTGCTCGATCGGGTCCGAGCCGTCCTCCGGCTGGAACGTGATCGTGAGCTTGCCGGCGCCGGGCACCTTGAAGTTGGTGGCCTTGTACTGGTCACCGTGCGCGTGACGGCCGATGATGATCGGCTTCGTCCAGCCGGGGACGAGCCGCGGGACGTTCGAGATGATGATCGGCTCGCGGAAGACGACACCGCCGAGGATGTTGCGGATCGTGCCGTTCGGCGAGACCCACATCTTCTTGAGGCCGAACTCCTCGACCCGCGCCTCGTCCGGCGTGATCGTGGCGCACTTGACGCCGACGCCGTGCTTCTTGATGGCGTTCGCGGCGTCGATCGTGACCTGGTCGTCCGTGGCGTCCCGGTGCTCGATGCCCAGGTCGTAGTACTCCAGAGTGACGTCCAGGTACGGGTGGATCAGCTTGTCCTTGATGAACTGCCAGATGATCCGGGTCATCTCGTCGCCGTCGAGCTCGACGACGGTGCCCTGAACCTTGATCTTGCCCATAACTCCGGGCGCTCCTCTCGCGACGATGCAAGCAAGACAAGCGTACTGGTAAACCGGCCACCCGCGCCTGCGACCCCGGTTACACCGGTTCGGGGTTGCGGTCGGTCGACCGGCTCACGTGCTCCCACTTGTCGATTTCCGCATTCCGTGCCTGGTCTGCCAGACGCACCATATCCACCGCGTCGCTGCCCAGCAGAAGACTGAGCGGCGGTGCGTCCATGGCCACCACGTCCAGCAGGACGCGCGCGGCCTTGACCGGGTCGCCGGGCATGTTGCCGTGCGCACCGCGCACCATGCCGAGCAGCACCCCGACAGTCGGAACGTAGTCCTCGCCCGGCTCGGTCACCACCAGGGACGGGCCGGTCCAGTCCGTCTGGAAGCCGCCGAGCTCGGCGATCGTCGCCCTCACGCCGAACGGCGCGCACTCCGCGGCCAGCGACTCGGTGAAGCCGCGGAGCGCGAACTTCGCCATCACGTACGGCGCGAGCCCGCCGCCGAGCGCCGTGTGGCCCGCGGTGGAGCCGATCGTCAGGAAGTGGCCGGACCGCTGCTCGCGCAGCACCGGCAGCGCGGCCTTAGTGACGTTGACGACGCCCATGAGGTTGATCTCCAGCTGGTCGCGGAAGTCGGCCTCCGAGCACTCCTCGATCGAGGTCACGCGGCCCGCGCCCGCGTTGTTCACGACGACGTCGAGCCGCCCGAACTCGCGCACGGCGGTCGCGACGGCCGCCCTGGCGTGTTCGGGATCGCGCACGTCGAGTGCAACAGATCTGGCCCGGTCGCCGTGTTGAGAGACGAGGTCGTCGAGATCGCGGGGGTTGCGGGCGGTGGCGACGAGCCGGTGGCCCGCGGCGAGCACCTCTTCCGCGATCTTGCGGCCGAGGCCGCGGGAACTGCCGGTGACGAGCCACACCTGCGACATGACTGACTCCATCCGTCGGAAATGAGTTGTCCGTCGAGATGGAGTTGCTGCCGTGATGCTTGATACCGAACGACTACTGTTCTCACCTATCGGGTGATCTCCAGAAGGGGAGTAAGTGTCCACTGGGCCAACACATGCGATGAGCGGGCTGCTCGCCTGGAGCGCCGTCACCGCCCTCGCGTCGAGTCATCCGATCGGCCAGCTCACGCCGCAGAGCTGGGCCGTGGGCGCCGTCCTCGCCACGGGCGCGGCGCTGCTGCCGGACCTCGACCACCCCGGCTCGACCATCTCGCGCACGTTCGGGTCGATCAGCGGCGGGCTCTCGGCCGGCATCAACGCGCTGAGCAGCCTCGTCTACCGGACCACCCGCCTGAAGAAGGACTCCAAGCGCGACGGCGGGCACCGCGGTCTCACGCACACGCTCGTCTTCGCGATGTTCTCGGCCGTGTTCACCACCGCGGTCGTGCAGAACAGCCAGAAGTGGGCGCTGCCCGTGCTGATGTTCGTGTTCGCCGGCCTCGCGGTGCGCGGCATCATGAACGACTGGTGCCCCAAGCAGGACGCGTTGCTGATCACCCTGGTCTCCGCGGGGATCACCTGGGCGATGATCGCGTGGACGGCGCAGACCAACGCCTCCGCCGCGGCGTGCGGGATCGCGGTCGGCGTCGGCTGCTTCGCGCACTACGTCGGCGACGCGATCACCGAGCAGGGCTGCCCGATCCTGTGGCCGATCCCGATCATGGGCAAGACCTGGTACCCGGTGGCGCCGCCGAAGATCATGCGGATGAAGACCGGCGGCGTGGTCGAGATGGCGATCGTCGGGCCGATCATCACGATCCTGTCGGTGTGGCTGGGAACCGTCGCGCTGCAGGCCACCGGTGCTCTGCCGTTCCTGGACTGGCTGAACCTGATGCCGATCTGAACCGTTCCACTTCCAGCCATTCAGCGGCTACCTGAGCCTCACCCGATCGGTCTAGCCTCCACGCACCCGGTCTCGCCACGTGGAGGACGACGTTGCCAACGCCACAGGCCGAGGTCGAGCGATCCCATGAGCCGCGCTGGCACCATGCGGGGTTCGAACCGCAGCGGACACACCCTCGTCCGCGCAAGTGGAGGTCAGGTGACCAGCACCTACGTCGGCATCGACGCCGGCCACGAAAACCGCTGGGAAGCGGAGAAGATCGCGCTGGAGCTGCACGACACGGTGCTGACCACGGCCCGGACGGTCGCCGTGCACGAGGTCGACGGCCACCACGCGATGTCCTTCATGGTCCCCGTCGCCCCGTCCGACGCGGTGGTGACCTCGCTCGTCGAACAGGGCTTCGGGGTCTCCGTGCGCGGTGCGTCCTCGGGACGCCTGGTGGGCCCGGAGGCGCTCCGCGTGGGCGCCTCCACTGCTGCCGAGGCACATCAGTACCGGCGCGAGGGGCGCGCTCTGCGGTTCCAGGGCCAACGGTCGTTGCGCGGCCGTCACGGCGTCTCGGACATCATCGCGTTCACGGCGATCGAGGCCGTTCTGCCCCGTGGCACGCACACGGTCGACACGCGCGGCAACCTGACGCCCCGCTTCCAGGACGGCAAGCTGGTGCTGGTCGTCGACTAGGTTCGTCGACGTGCGTGACATCGCTGTCTTCAGTGGTTCTGCCCATCCCTCCCTCGCCGCCGAGATCTGTGGTCACCTCGGCGTCGACCTCTCCCCCAGCCGCCTCACCCGCTTCGCCAACGACTGCCTCGAGGTGCAGCTGCAGGCGAACTGCCGGGAGCGGGACGTGTTCCTCATCCAGCCGCTGGTGCCGCCGGTGCAGGAACACCTCGTCGAGCTGCTGCTGATGCTCGACGCCGCGCGCGGCGCCTCGGCCGCGCGCACGACCGTCGTCCTGCCGCACTACGCGTACGCGAGGTCGGACAAGAAGGACGCGCCGCGGATCTCCATCGGCGGCAGGCTGGTCGCCGACCTGATGGTGTCCGCCGGCGCGTCGCGGGTGCTCGCGATGACGTTGCACTCCCCGCAGGTGCACGGGTTCTTCTCGGTGCCCGTCGACCACCTGCACGCGCTGCGCGAGCTGGCCGCGCACTTCTCGCAGCACGACCTGTCGAACACCGTCGTGGTGTCGCCGGACCTGGGCAACGCCAAGGAGGCGGCGCACTTCGCGCGCATCCTCGGGCTGCCCGTCGCGGCCGGCGCCAAGCAGCGCTTCGCCGACGACAAGGTGCAGATCTCGACCGTGATCGGCGACGTGGCCGGGCGGGACGTGATCGTGCTCGACGACGAGATCGCCAAGGGGTCGACGGTGATCGAGCTGCTGGACAAGCTGCGGGAGCGCGGCGCCGGGTCGATCAGGGTGGCCTGCACGCACGGCCTGTTCTCGTCCGGCGCCCTGGACCGGTTGCAGGCGTTCGACGACGTGCTGGAGATCGTCGCGACGAACACCGTGCCGATCCCGGCGGACAAGGCCGTGCCGAAGCTGACGGTGCTCTCGATCGCCCCCGCGATGGCGGAGGCGATGCGGCGCATCAACGTCGGCGAGTCGGTGTCGACCCTGTTCGAGGCCCCCTGAGCAGCTACTTGAGGTGCGCGAGTGCCTTGATCAGCCGGTCCCCGACATCGGCCGGTCCCGGCATCTTGCGCACCACGGCGCGCTGGTGGGCGAGGCCGTGCAGTCCCAGCCACAACGCCACGGCGTCGCCGTAGAGGTCGTCGCTGTCGTGCGCGATCCCCGCCTCGATGCACCCGCTCAGCAGCTCGACGAGCAGCGTGAACGCCTCCACGCCCAGTGAGTCGAGGTCGGCGTCGGTGATCGAGGTGTCCTCGACCGACGGCGTCCACAGGCCGCCGAACATGATCCGGTAGCGCTGCGGGTGCGCCTGCGCGAAGTCCAGGTAGGCGTGGCACACCGCGAAGAGCCGCGTGCGGGGATCGGTTCCCGCGGCCTCGTCGGCCTCGCGCAGCGCCGCCGACAGCCCGTCCAGCTCCTGCTGCACCACGGCCAGCATGATCGACGGCTGGTCGGCGAAGTGGGCGTAGATCGACGGCGCCGCGATGCCCGCCTTGCGCGCGACCGAGCGCAGCGTGACCGCGCGTTCGTCGCCGCCCTCGTCCAGCAGCGCGAGAGCCGCGGCGATGATCTCCTCCCGCAGCTTCCCGCCCTCGCCCCTGCGGTTGCGCCTGCGCGGTTCCGTGTTCGTCACGGCCGTAACCATACACCTGAAAGTTTATGGGTGTTAGGGCTTGCGCTCGTTGCCTTACGGCCGTTAGCTTATGTTCGTAAGCACAACGAGCCACGAGGAGCCAGACATGAACGCCACCACCGCCACCATCCGCGCCACCGAGGTCGTCCTGCCGGGCGTCGTCGAGCCCGAGGGCCTGCAGGTGCAGGTCAGGGAGCTGCCCGCGCCGGGCGAGGGCCAGGTCGTCCTGCGCATGGAGGCCACCGGGGTCTGCTTCGCCGAGCAGCAGATGCGCCTGGGCAAGTACTACGACCAGCCGGCGTTCCCGTTCGTGCCCGGCTACGACCTGGTCGGCACCGTCGTCGCCGTCGGGGAGGGTGTGGACCCGGCGCTGCGGCACCACCGGTTCGCCGCCGTCACCAAGGTCGGCGCGTGGGCCAGCCACCTCGTCCTCGAGGCCGCCGACCTGGTGCCCGTGCCGGACGACGTCGAGTCCGACGCCGCCGAGACGGTCGTGGTCAACGGCGTCACGGCGTGGCAGATGATGTACCGCACCGCGAAGGTCAAGCGCGGCGACACGATCGTGGTGCTGGGCGCGAACGGCGGCGTCGGCTCGACGCTCGTGCAGCTCGCCCGCCACGCCGGGATCAAGGTCATCGGCACGGCCTCGCCGCGCCACCACGACGCGGTGCGCGAGCTCGGCGCCACCCCGGTCGACTACCGCGACCCCGCCATGTACGCCAAGATCCGCGAGCTGGCGCCCGAGGGCGTGGACGCCGTGTTCGACCACGTCGGCGGCGCGGGCCTGCAGGAGTCGTGGAAGCTGCTGCGCCGCGGCGGCACGCTGGTCAACTACGGCTCGGCCGCGACGAAGGACGAGCCCGGCAACGCGATGCTGCCGGTGCTGAAGCTGTACGGGCGCCTGCTGCTGTGGAACTTCCTGCCCAACGGCAAGGGCGCGGGCTTCTACAACTTCTGGGCGGGCAAGCGCTTCCGCACCGCCACGTTCCGCGCCCGGCTGCGCGACGACCTCACCCAGGTGCTCCGCCTGGTCGGCTCCGGCGTGCTGAAGGCGCAGGTCGCCGCCCGCATCCCGCTGTCGGAAGCCGCCTCCGCGCTGACGCTCGCCGAGTCGCGCACGGTCCTCGGCAAGGTCGTCATCGTCCCGGAGCCGTGAGCGGTCCGGGCTGCCGCTCGGCCATCGTGGCGGCGGCGACGGCCCTGGTCGACTCCGACCTCGCCGTGACGCTGCGTGCCGTGTCCCGCGCGGCAGGTCTGCCCACCTCGTCGATCTACCAGCACTTCCCGGGCCCGGCGGCGATCCTGCTGGCCGTGTGCCACGAGGCGTTCCAGGAGCTCGAGGCCCTCGTGCTCGCCGCACCCGACGTCCGCTCGGCGGGCCTCGCCTACCTGGACTTCGCCGTCGCCCACCCCCGCCGCTACCGCGTGATGTTCGGTGCGGCCGATCTCTCCGGACCGGCGCTGGGGCTCTTCACCAGGGTCCTCACCGACTCGGTCCGCCCGGAGCCCGCGGCGGACGCCCTGACGCTGTGGCTGGGCCTGCACGGCCTGGCCGACCAGCGCGCGGCGATCCGCCGCTCACTCCAGTACCCCGCACTCGCACCACGCCTGATCACCTCGCTCATCTGACTCCCCGGAGGTCCCTGCCGTGAACGCCACCGCCATCCGCACCACGATCGCCGTCCCCGCCACCGAGGTCGACAACCGCGCCGCGTACCTGGGCTTCGCGTTCGCCTACGTCTTCGGCCACGGCTCCTCCCTGCTCTCGAGGTCCGGCGCGGTCCTGATGCCGGGCTGGCTGCCGGTCGCGCTGCTCGGCACCGGCCTCGCCGCCGGCACGGTCTTCGCCACGCTGTCGTCGCTGCGCGCCCAGCGCGGCGCACCCGAGGCGCGCCGCCGGGCCGAACGGCTCGTCGGCACCGCCTGGATCACCGGGTTCGCCGCGCTGGCGCTGGCGATCACGGGCCTGAGCACGGTGTTCGAGCATCCGGAGCTGCCGACCGTGCTGTGGCCCGCGGGGTCGAGCATCGTGGTGGGCCTGATCTACATCGCCGAAGGCGCGGTCCGCCGCAACGCCCTGCACTACAACCTCGGCACGTGGCTCGCGCTGGTCGCGTCGGCGTCGCTGTTCGTGCCCGCGCCGGGGCTCTTCGGGGTGCTGGCCGTGCTCGGCGGCAGCGCCTACCTGCTGGCCGCGTTCCTGGAGCGCCGCCGCCTGGCTGCACTGGCTTCCTGACGCACTACAACCGCACTCGCACCGTGACACGACCCTTGTCGTCACGGTGCGATGTCGCATGTCCGGTCCGTTGCGCGCCATCGAGTTCGAGCGTCAGAGGGCCACCCTCACCGCTGAAGTTGCGCCACCAGCTCTTGGAGTCCGGCATCGCCACCCTGATGTCGATGAAGTCGCCTTTGCGTTGGTAGCCAACGGGTGTGGAGAACGTACGACCCGACTTGCGCCCTGTGTAGGACACGACGGTGATCCCCTTGCGCACGAGCTTGCCGACGACCGGCGCGTCGCGCAGCCCGACGACCAGCTTGTTGAACCGGTGGACGAACGGAGCCTTGAAGTCCATGTCCCCGAACGTAACCTCGTAAGTGGAGAACCCCGTCCACTTGGCGTGAAGTGAGAAGAAGTGACCGCTGAACCGTCTCAGATGCGCGCCGACGCGCGCGAGAACCGCGCACGAGTGCTGGCCGTCGCACGAGACCTGTTCGCAGAACGCGGGCTCGACGTACCGATGGCGGCGATCGCACGCCGTGCGCGCGTAGGTGTCGCCACGCTTTACCGCCGCTTCCCCACCAAGGAAGCACTGGTGGCGGAGGCCTTCACCGAGCAGTTCGCGCTGTGCCAGGCCGCCATCGAGGAGGCGCTCGCGGACCCCGACGCGTGGCGCGGCTTCCGCACGGTGATCGAGAAGGTGTGCCTGCTCCAGGCGTGCGACCGCGGCTTCACCGCCGCGTTCGTCGCGACGTTCCCGGAGATGCGGTCCGAGGTCCGCGACCGCACGTGGCAGTGCTTCGGGGAACTGGTGCAGCGGGCCAAGGACAGCGGTGAGCTGCGCGCCGACTTCTCGCCGTACGACCTGACGCTGGTGCTCATGGCCAACAGCGGACTCGCCGGCGTGCCGGTGGAGGTGGCGACGGCCGCGTCGCAACGGCTCGTCGCCTACCTCCTGGAGTCGTTCCGGACCGGCGCGGACGCGCTGCCGCCACCCGTGCCGCTGAGCCTCGACCTCGTGCTGAACTAGCCGGGATGCGCGCCGACCGTGTCGCGGATCTGCGCGCCGAGGTCGGCCGAGGCGGTGCGCGCGCAGTGGGCGCAGCAGAAGAACCGGCCCTCCACCTCCACACCGTGCCCGATCACCCGGCAGTCGCAGTGCTCGCAGCGGGGCGCGAGCCGCTGGATCGCGCACTCGAAGCTGTCGAACGTGTGCACGCCACCGCCGACGGTGCGCACCTCGAAGGCCATCCAGTACTCGTTGCCACAGACGTCACAGGTCGCCATGCGCGGAAGACTGCGGCAGGCCGGCCGGGTCGGCAACTCGGCGCCCGAGTTGCGCGGCGGCACTCAGTCCACAAAGGACCAGCTTGAACCGGGCGCGCACCCCGTCCGCACGAGGGAGTGGGGGAAGGAGGAAACCCGGATGCTGAGCGGGACCGGCCGGATTCGAACCGGCGTTCTCCCCCCGTTCCGGAGGGCGCGTCGACCACTGCGCTACAGGCCCCATCGCCACCGCGCCACCCACACTAGTCCGCGAATGGCGGGCCGTATGCCCTGCGAAAGTGTTGGACCCAATAAGGTTCGTGCATCAACCTCGGACTGGACGGTGTCGTGCCAGGGATCGACTACTACGAGTTGCTCGGTGTCAGCCGGGGCGCCAGCGCCGCGGAGATCAAGTCGGCCTACCGCTCTCTCGCCAAGGTCATGCACCCCGACGCGGGTGGCACGTCCGGCGGCTTCCGCCTGCTCCAGGAGGCCTACGAGACGCTGAAGGACCCGGTCCGCCGAGCCGACTACGACCGCCCGGCACCCACCGCGGTCCGCCCGCCGGCAAGGCCTCGACCTCGCAGAACAGGCCACACGGGCCGCCTGCGCGACTTCGGCGACGACCCGAACTACACGGCACCGCGCCCCAGGGTCGACCTGGGTTCGATGGACTGGTGGAACCGCATCGACCTGGGCGCCCGAGTGCGCTACGTCCCCGCCACGGGCCTGGGCCACGCCCCCGCGGCCGCCGCGATCGGCGGGTGGTTCGTCCTGTTGCTCCCGTTGGCCATGCCCCTGTCCCCGCTCCTGCTGGCCGTCTGGCTCCCCCTGGTGGCGGGCGCCGGTTACGGAGCGTTCCGACTGGTCCGCCGCTACACCGCCCTCGCGAGAGCCGAACGGGCGTTCGCCGGCGAGTACGACGGGAACACAATCTTCGGCCGTCCGGGTGAAAACAGACGCGAAAGGCTGACCGCCGGCCTCCTCACCGAGTACCTCACGCAGCTACCGGGAGTGCGCATCTTCCACGGCCTCGCCTGGCCGGGCTCGGTCTTCACCGACGTGGACCACGCCCTCCTGTGCGGCCGCCGCCTGGTCCTGATCGAGTCGAAGTCGTGGCTCCCGGGCCACTACTACTGCGACGAGGACGGCGAACTCTGGCGCAACGGCCACCCGTTCCGGGGCGGCGGCACCCAACTGCTCGACGGCATCGACCGCTTCGCGGAACTGCTCCCGTGGCTGGAGATCCGCGGCGCCCTGATCATCTACCCGTCCCGCTCCGGCGAGGTCACGTGCGACGACGACCTCGACTTCGACGTGCCGCCGATGACGCCGGAGCAGTTCGTGCGGGAGATCGGCGAGTGGCTGGCGGACGACCCGTCGACGGTGGACCGCGAGGCGCTGCGCGTGCTCGTGCGCCAGGTGGTGTCGGAGGTCCGGGTGGCCGGCGCATAGCACTACACGGTCCGGCCACAACGATGATCACCAAAGATCAAATTTGCTGGATCCCTCGTTGATCCACAGCCAGACTGGTCGTCCCTGCATCAGCGCAGCGAGCAGCAGTAACCAATTCGCTCGACGAACAATTCGTCGAGCGATCTCGCCACGCAGAGCAAGAACGTCAGATACGCGCGCACTTCAGGCACCGTCGGCTTCTCGGTCAGATCTCCATGAGCGATCCTGTTCCTCTTCTCAACGATCTCCTTCAGCTTCGCACTCAGATTGACTCGCGTCGCCTCCGGCGAGTTGTCGTCCAAGCGCTTTCGCACCGCGACCTCCACACGCTGCAGCGCGTCCTCGACACCGATCAACCCGAGGACATGCTCCAGCGATTCCGCTTTGGCGTTCGTGAACTGCCTGGCCAACACCCTGGAAGAAAGCAGCGAAGGATTCACCGCACGGTCGTCGTCCCACAAGACGGAGTACACGTTGAACAGCTTGCGAGTCTTGTGAATCCGCTGCGTTCCGTCATCCAGGCGAAGGATCTCCTGAATTCGATCCCTGGTGAACAACTCCAGCAACGAGTCCGGGATACGGCGCGAAGGAGGCTTGGCACCGTTGACCTCGTCCAGGAACTCCGCAAGAGCCGCCTTGACATAACCCTCGAAGTGCGCAACCAGCATCAGTAGACCGGCTCTACACAAAGCGTTTTTCAAGTCACGGCGATTCCGCCGTTCACCAGGTGACGGCAGAGCGTTCTCAGGCGCTTCATCTGCACGCAGCAGGAGTTCGACCTCCTGCACACTCTCGATGAAGTCACCGATGGCTTCAGTACCGACGGCAGCACGCATCCCCATCACTTCAACTTGATCTGAGGAAGATCGCATTTGATCCCGATCTTCATAAGACCTTCCGCAAAAGCGTGCGTCCGCAGCCTCATACGAGAGCGGTCAGCCGTGGCGCGCCCGATCGCCGTGCTGAACTCCTCATCCTGCAGCAAACCTTCTCGCAGCTCGCGGACAGCGGGCCCGTTCTTCATCACCTTTGCGCGATCCGCGAAAGCCAGCGGCAACATGATGGCATCGAACAGCGCCTTGTTGAAAGCACCCAATGAGCCGCCCCCCTTCGAACGGAGCCGGAAAGCTTCCTTTCCGAAGACATGCGCCACCGTTCTGCAGGTGTCTTCGAACACCTCTGCCGCAGCCACGTCAGGCACTTCCTTGCGATGCACCCGCATGTAGGTGTTCAACAACTGCCTCAACGGAGGTCGATAGGCCGCAAAGTCCTCATACAGAGCAAAGAATCGCAGAGCCAGTTCTTCATAGTCCATGCGATGGTTGCGAAGACCACCGAGGATTCCATAGAAAAATTCCCTGCCAGAAAGCTCCTTGAGATACTTGTTCAGCTCCCCGCGGTAGATGCAGTTCCGAAGCTCTTGGTGAACAAGTCTGGCCGATCCGGTGTTGAGCCGCTCGAACACGTCGAACTTGATGTCCGGATGCGAGTCCTCGGTGATGACAATGCACCTGACTGTGCGGTTCTGAAGCCGCCGCTGATCCCTGGTGGACATCTCTGCGAACGTCAAATTCTCGAGTTCACGCAGGATGGAGACACCGCGCAGCGGGAACTGATTTTCCAAGAAATCCCGGATCGTCGTGATTCGCTGCAATCCATCGATCACCTCGTAGGTGCCGTCCTCGTTCTCCGCGAAATAGCACACCGGAACAGGGATGTTCAACAGAAAACTTTCAATGAGACGACTCGCTTTGGCCCTGTCCCAGACGTACTTCCGCTGGTACTCGATGTTGAGCATCAGTCGTTTGCGTTCGATGTCATCGACCAACGTGGCAAGCGACAGATCGTACGGCTGAGTGACCAGGCGCCTCTCCTCCTGAGTAATCACAAGAGGCTCCGACTGCTCTTCCGTGACATCCTCGACTTCGTCGTCCGGATCCACATCGAACATGTCCACCTGCGACATGTCCCCTCCCCACAATCGCAGTCAACTGGAGCCGGAATTTAGCGGAGCCCCCGTCTCGGCTGCCACAACTTCACCCAGATGGCCGCAGAAACACGAATCGCAAGAGTTCACCTTCAAGGAATGCACATCGCGCCACGTCGACTGGTTGTTACTGCTGAGCAGCCGAGACCAGGCAGTCGTGGGATCATTGCCGCCATGACCCGCACGGTGTGCCTAGCGCAGAACCCGGACGCCGACGCCCTCCTGGCGGAAGACCGGTTCGCGCTCCTCCTGGGAATGTTGCTGGACCAGCACACTGTCTGATGTATGACTAGCGTATGGATCCATCCGACCGCGTCCAACGCGCGCACTGGGGCAACTTCGAAGGCCTGAACCTGGCCGGTCTCGTCCGCCTGTCGTTCGAGCTGAACCACGACGACCCGCAGGCGAACGTGCGCAGCTTCCCGTTGTCCGGCAAGGACATCAAGGGCCGCGAGGAGCAGGAGAAGGACTGCCGCACGTACGTCGAGTCCCGCAAGGGCCAGTACGTCCACACGTACATCGAGCCGGACACCTCCGCCTGGAAGCGCAAGCGCGTGCAGCTCCCGGACGGCTCATACACCTACCGCGTCGTGCGCCCGATCTTCGAGGGCGCGTTGAACGACCTGAAGCGCGGCATCACGCCGGACGGTGAGCGGCTGGACGGCCTGGTGGTCTACGACATCGACCGGCTCACCCGTGACAACCGGCACCTCGAAGACGCCATCGAGGTCGTGGAGCACTTCCGACGTCCGATCATGGACATAACGGGCACGCTCGACCTGCTGACGGACAACGGCCGGACCGTGGCGCGCATCGTCGTTGCTACCAACAACAAGCAGTCCGCCGACACCGCCCGTCGTGTGCGCCGCAAGCACCGGGCGTTGGAACTGGCCGGCATCCCGACCGGAGGCCGACGCCCGTTCGGGTGGAACGAGGACAAGCGGACGCTGAACCTGGCCGAGGCCGAGCTGATCCGCGAGTCCGCACAACGGATCCTCCGCGGAGCTCCCATGTCGGCCATCGTCAACGACTGGAACGACCGGGGCGTCACCACACCGCTGGGCAACGCGTGGACGAACCAGACGGTCAAGACGGTCTTCCGTAACCCGCGTGTCTGCGGGTTCCGATCGCGGAACGTGCGCGAGATCAACCAGCAGACCGGCAAGGAGTCGTTCCGCGTCGAGATCGTTCGCGACGACGCCGGAGAACCCGTCATCGGCCAGTTCGAGCCGATCCTGACTGTCGACGAGTGGGACGCGGTCACAGCCGTGATCGGCAACCACGCGATCGCCGGACGCGGCAAGAACACCCGCACGTACCTGCTCACCGGCACGCTTCGCTGCGGCAAGGACGACTGTGGCGGCAAGCTCCGTGCGTTGAAGGCTCACGCGTCGAGAGTCAAGGACCCCAATCGCTTCTATTACACCTGCGAGGCCAGGAACAAGGGCGGCTGCGGCGGAGGCGTCAGCATCCCCGGCCAGGAAACCGACGCGTGGGTGACGGCCGCCGTGATCCGCAAGTATGAGCTGGAAGCCGAGCGCCGCGAAGCTCAGAGCACGCCGGAGCCGTGGGCACAGGAAGCCGAGCTTGCCGAGGTTCGCGAGGACTTGCGAGAGCTGAGCGCGGCCCGCAAGGAGCGGCAGATCTCAGCTAACCGCTACTTCGCCATGCTGCCCGAGCTTGAACAGCAGGAGCGCGAGCTACTTGCCGACCGCGAACGCTGGCTAGCGAGGACGGCTACGGCGGGTACGAGCCTGGCGACGATTCGCGCCGACTGGCCCGACTACCCCTTGGCACAGAAGCGCGCATACATCGAAGAAGCGTTGGCAGCCATCCTGATCTCTCCAGCGAACGGACGCCGAGGATTCCACCCGGAGCGGATTGAACTCGTTTGGCGATCCTAAAGAGCTTAGTGAAGCTACCTAACCTTATTGGTCGAACCAATTCTTCTAGCGCCTCCAACCGCCGCTTCCATGCCTGCGAAAAATTGTCAGTGCCGCGATCTAGACTGACTGACAGGTACACGCAGGCAGCAACACCCCAGGAGCCAGAGTGGTCAAGAAGTTCAACGCGAGCGCGTTCCAGGCGCAGGTTCGCGCAGCGCAACGCAAGGCTGAACAAGACTTCAAGCGCGAGGTCAGCCGTGCAGAAAACAAGATCAAGCAAGCTGTCGCACAGGAAGCCCGGAGGATCGACCAGCAAAACCAGAGGGCGGTAGCCGACTACAACCGCAAGGTTGCATCACACAACCGCGCCGCCGAACAGCACAACAAGAAGGTGGTAGCCGACATCAACCGAAGCCTGCAGGCAAGGAGCACTCGGCCTACGGTGCGCTACACCGTCCATGAACGACAGCTTGTCGATCGAGTTCACGAAGCAGTCGCAGGACTGGACAACCGAGAATACGACGCATTTCTCAGCTACGCGCGGATTGATGGCGCCGAGGTAGCTACGGAACTCCGCGAAAACCTCGCAGAGTTCGGCGTATCCGTCTGGTTCGACGAAGTTGCAATCATCCCAGGCAAGAGCCTGGCACTCCAGATGGATCAAGGATTGCGGAGGGCCAAGTCAGGCATTGCTCTATTGACACCTGCTTACCTCACCGGCAGGTTCTGGACCCAGCGCGAGCTGGGCGCCTTGCTACACAAGAACACTCTCATCCCAGTACTGCACAACGTCACCTTTAAGGATGTTGCCGAATACAGCGGAATCCTGCCGGACCTTGCAGGTTTCACGACGGAAAACGATTCCGTCCGTGACATCGCAGTGAAAATTGCCTCGGCAATTTTGCCCGATGAGGACGTCGCCTGACAGACATCATAGACAAACGGTGCCCCTAGCTATGCTGTAGGCTCAGAATTGTGCTTCCTGGACCTGACAGCGCAGACACCCGTTGGACGATCCACGAAGAACGTCTCGTGGACGACACCCGCAAACTTCATGTGAGCATCGCGCACGTTGAACTGCCAGACGGTGTCCACTTTGAGCAGTGGGTGTTGCGCATGCCCAAGGCGGTCATGGCCTTGGTGCTCGACGATGCGCGCGAGAATGTGCTCATGATCTACAGGCACCGGTGGATCATGGACCGCTGGACCTGGGAGCTTCCCGGCGGCTACCTCGACCCAAACGAAGATCCCGCTGCCTGCGCGGAGCGCGAAGCGATCGAGGAGACCGGCTGGAAGCCCCGCAGCGTCCGCCTTCTGACAACGTTCCAGCCCCTCACTGGTACGGCCGACTTCGAGAACCTGATCTACGTCGCCGAAGGCGCGGAGGACACCGGCCAAGAGGCCGACATCAACGAGGCGGAGCGCGTGGCCTGGATCCCGCTGTCCTCGATCAAGGACATGATCGCAAAGGGCGAGATCATCGGAGCAGCCGCACAGGTTGGCCTACTGCACGTTCTGGCGTTCGGGTAGCCCGATGCCAACGGCAGCCATCTCCGCGTAAAGCGCCTGCACCGCAAGCTCAGCGCGGAACGGCTGGAGACGCCGGGCCACGTCCTCCAGGTACGCCACAGTCCGGACGGAGTGCATGTTCCCCGCCATGCGCAGAGCGCTCGTGCCCGCTGCGCAGGCTTCCTCAACGCGCCGCTGATCAGCCAGGATCGATGCAAGCAAGGCCGTGTTGAACAGCCGCCCTCGGTCGTACCCTTCGGTCATCTCTAGCGACCGCCGCGCGAACCGCTCCGCTTCCTCAGGCCGCCCAAGATCCCGGAAGCAGTGCGCGAACTTCGCCGCCATGTACGCGGCATCGAAGTACCGCAACCACTCGGGCACATCGGAACCTACCGACGAGAACGAAGTCTCCGCATCCCCAAGTGCCGCAAGGCATCCCTTGGCATCACGGCGCAGCGCGAGCCCGTGAGCTTCCATCACCGCGGACTCAGCCATAAGCGCGGAGATGCCGGTTCGGCCGGCATTGTCACGCGCAGCTCGCGCCAGGTCGACAGCCACGAGAGGCGACCGCACGAACGCCGCGTGATGGCTCATGCCAGCCAGCATCTCGGCGGCAAGCGCGTCGTCGCCGACGTCCTGGCAAAGCTGGAGGGCCTGCCGCAGGTGCTTGCGTCCAGCGCTGGCGTCGCCAACGTCGTACGCCATCCATCCAGCGAGCTGGTTGAGTTCCGCGACCGCTCCGAACAGCTCCCGCCGCACGCCGTCCTTGAACCGGCCAGCCCGCAGCAGCGGTACGGCTTCGCCCACGAGGTAGTGGCTAACCGTCGCGCGGGCATGCCCACCACCGAAGCGGTTGTCCAGCTGCCTGAACGTTCGGGTCATCGCCCGCAGAGTCTCAACATCAGCCGTGCCGACGATCCGCTCAACGATCTCCGGTGACGGAGCACTGAACCAGCCGAAGCCGGACTCATACGGCATGGCCAGAGCGAGCGGCACGTCGTCCTCAGCGAACCGGAACCACAACAGTTCCTCTGGAATCCGCAGAGCCCACGCCCACTGTTCAAGCTTACCCAGATCTTGGAGCGACTCGGCGGTGCGTTCCAGGCGGCTGATCTGCCCCTGCGTCAGCCCGAACCAGCGTCCGATCTTGGCCTGGGTGAGAGCCGGATCGTGTTCTTTCCGGTAAGCCTCGATCACGTGGCCGAAGTGCCTTGACCGCAGGGCAGCGCTGAGACGCGGACGGTCCCAGAACTCGGCTGGCTTCGCAGGCGCGCGAGAAGCCTGAACGTCGCGACGCACGCAGGGCGCACAGAAATGCGCGCGGTTGTCACTCGCCAACCGCGTCCCGCATCCCCGGCATTGCCGAGGCGTGCCCCGTCCGCTCATCACCATCCCTGACCTGCGACCAAGCCCGAGTGTAATCACACAAGCACGCGCTGACGTGCGGATATGAGCGGATTGGATATCTCAGTCTTTCGCGTGGTGGGTTCATCGCCGCAACTCGCCGATCGTCGTGTCAGGACGACTCGACAGGAGGCACGAGATGGGGTTCTACGTACTAGCTCGACCGGAGGAGGGAGCATTCTCAGCGCTGGTCGAGCACATGCCTGGTTCGCCGTCGCTCATCGCCGCAATTGGCGATTCGCAACTTGCTGTGCAGACGCCAGACGGGCCGGACGGTCCTAAGCTCGCTGCCCAGTTCGCGTGGGGTCTCGCAAAGGCGGCCACCGAGTTCGCAGCCAGGTGCGAGGAATTGCACCAGGAGGCCAGCAACGCGAAGCCCGAGACGTTTGCGCCTGTGAGCGAAGGCGAGATGGCTCGCTGGAGTGCCGCTGTCGGACGTGCCGAGTGAGCCGATGGACATCGGAACTGGTGGCGCTCTGCTGCTGCTCGGTGGTCTTGCTGCTGGTTCGGGTGGCGTGTTCGCGAGCCAACAGGTCAGCGCAGCGCCAAGCCCTCTCGCTGAAGCAATCCAAGTCGTCGTCGTGTGCGTCGTGTGGGCTTGCGTCGCTCTGTACGCGATTGCCTGCGGTCTCGCAGCGGCGTGGCGACACCGAGGAGCCCGCCAACAGGCCCGCCGAGTCGCGGCCGAGCTCGCCAATTCGGTCGCAGCGATCCAACGCCGTCTCGCCGACGAGCATGACGACTGACCGAACACCGGCCGCCGCCTGACGGCCGTCTGATCAACCGCAGCGGAGCCGCGACGCAGTTCGCGAACACGTGCGACAACTCAACACAAGCACCAGAAACCTATACACACAAACAAAACTTGAGGCTACGGCCTGCGGAGTGGCACATCATCCCCTGACGAGAGCAGCACGAGGGCCACGCCCTCTGGGGTGCCACAGAAGACCGCAACCACCACACAAACACTCCCTTTCACAAACACAAGTAGGGGTAGATCCCCGCGCTGCCTGTGTTGACGCGTCGTGGCTCCACGACCGTGAAGGGGAGTGTTTCTTGTGGGGCCATCGCCCGACGAGATGTGGGAGTGGGCCGAGCAGCAAGCCGCAGCCGTGCCCGCCTGGAGCGAAGAACGCTGGCAGCGCGTCAACGCGATCTTCGGCGTTCGACTCGCCGACGAACGAGCCGCCCAGCACCAGCAGGAGGCCGCGTGATGAGCGGCCACGAGATCGACCTGCCACCCGAGTTCGTGTCGTTGGCGAAGGGTGCCGCCAACAAGCAGGACTTCCACCGCTGGAAAGAGATGGTCGCCAGCACGCGTGGCTGCTCTGCACCGATCCGTCTGGTCGGCTCGTCTGCCACGGTCGACACCGCAACCGGCGAAGTGCTCAGTACCTACTCGACGTGGGACGAGCCGAACGAGTACCTGCTGACCGCCTGCGGCAACCGACGCGCGAGCCGGTGCGAGGCATGTTCGCAGGTCTACGCCGATGACACGTTCCACCTGATCAGGTCAGGGCTTGTCGGAGGTCGCGACGTTCCGACCTCCGTTGCGTCGCACCCTCGGGTGTTCGCCACGTTCACCGCGCCGTCGTTCGGGCCGGTGCATGCTCGGGTCATGGACGCGGCCGGTGTCGTTTCTCCGTGTCATCCGCGCCGTGAAGGATCCTCATGCAGCGCCAAGCACGATGAAGACGACTCGGCACTCGGGCAGGCCATTGATCCGGCCAGCTACGACTATGTGGGAGCGGTGCTGTGGAACAACCGTGCTGGCGAGCTGTGGCACACGTTCGCCGTGTACCTCCGCCGGCACCTGGCCGAGGCGCTTGGAGTCTCGCGCTCGAAGCTCTCCAAGGTCTTGCGGGTCGAGTACGCGAAGGTCGCCGAATACCAGGTACGCGGCCTGGTCCACTTCCACGCCGTGATTCGGCTCGACGGGCCGTCCGGTCCGGGCGAGCCACCGCCGTTCGGTGTGGATGCGGGGATGCTGTGCGATGCGATCAACGGTGCTGCCCGCGCGGCGCGCGTTGGCGTGCCGGGGTTCTCTCAGACGATCCGATGGGGCAAGCAGCTCGACATCAGGCCTATCCAGCACGACGGAGACGGCTGGACGGATGCCAAGGTGGCGCGGTACATCGCGAAGTACGCCACCAAGGGGGCCGAAGCCGCGGGGACCGTTGATCGGCAGATCAGGAGCGTTGGTCACCTGCATCGCGTTCGCGGTCTGTCGGGCCATGCACGCCGGATGATCGAGACCTGCTGGGAGTTGGGCGGCCACGAGGACCACGCGTACCTGAAGCTGCGGGAGTGGGCGCACATGCTCGGGTACGGCGGGCACTTCTCGACCAAGAGCCGTCGGTACTCCACGACGCTCGGGACCATGCGCAGCGATCGGTCGAGGTTCCGTGCTGATCTCGCTCGTGAGCTTGCTGGACTCGATCCGCTTCCGGCTGATCAGCAGACCGTTCGTGTTGGCGACTGGGCCGTTGCCGGTGTTGGCTATACCAACTCGGGCGAGGAGTCTTGGGCGGAGCTGATCCGTGAGCAGCATCGGTACAAGCCTGTCGCGCGGCTGGCCGACACGGACTCGGCTGCGTGACGGTGGTTCAAAGTTTCTTCTCCCTGTTCAAGGCGCTGGCTTCGCCAGCGCAGGCGCCCTCCTCTTCTGTCCACATCCCCGCCCGCTGCGCGCGGCCTCCGGCCGTGCTCGGGACGGGGCGCGGACAGGGAGGGCACCTCCTGGCGGCAGCGCATAAACGGAAGGTGACATTGGCCTGATTTTAGGCCGTGACGATCGCCGACATGGCTAACTTTATCGAGCTGGGCACGGCGATCGACGCCACGTCATCGCTTCGCGACGTCGTGCCAACGCTGGCAATTCCGGGAGTGTTCAACCATACGTTCGCCTGACTTCAATAGATACAGGACGCGTCCTTGAATGATCAGCCAGTCGCCTAAATAAACCCATAAAACAGACTCTATCGATAAACTGCGAGCACGTGCAGCACCACCAAGGGCCCTCGAACGATCCCTTTATCCTCATTACCAGCCTTTTCAGCCTGGCGGCGCTGCTGGCGAGAGAGCACAGGTCGTCCCGGAACATCGATCAGCGTGTATCGACCCGTTTTTGGGACCACATCAGCAACCCTGCCAAGAACTGTCACCCTACCTTCCAGCTCGTTGAATCGCCCTTGAGCAAGCTCCGTCCGCAATGGCAGAACAAATTTGGCGTTTTCATCACCAATATTCATAACTACGGAGACTTTATCTCCAAGCGCTTCGCGCGCTTCATTCAAAGCACCCAACTTATCAATGAAATCGTCGTTTTGCACCTCACCCAAGCCGAGCCGACTAAAGGTTCGCATCACGTTACCAACAGCCTGAAACTTCGCGGCATTCATCACGGCGCTCACCACCGGCGAGACCTCAACGACTCCTTTGATCTGAAAAAACGACTCATCATCGTCAGCGAACTCTGAGACAGCTAGACCCCCAGGCCGGACGATCTTCAGACCTCCCCCAGATTCAATATATTCCACCAGGCGACTAAATCTCGCCGCAGGAGTTTGGTGCAGCGTTTTAACTCGGCTATCCGACGACGAGAGCAGATCTGGCGACACTTCGATACCGTCAGGAGTAACTCCCGCGCTGTTCACCCTCGTCCTGTGGTCCTCCGTGTCATAGAGGCCACCCTCAACAGCCGAGAGATAGCTATCAATAGTCCGGTCATCATAGTACAAAAAATCCCTAAAGAGAGATCCGCTCATTTACCCTTTCCTCTCTTGAGCGCGTTATCCAATACCGCTACGCTCGCCTTGATGGCAGACTCAAAATCTCCATCCGACAACCAGTCATCGCCACTGGTATTAACCTCCAATCCTGCGAGCCGCAGGCGCTCGGCCAAGTTGTTGCGCTTACTTGCTGAACCATCAAACCGAACCACGAGTCGACCCGACGCGTCACTAAAAGGCTTTACAGGACCGACGTCGACCAGGATGGTCCGCTGCCTATCGATAGCATCTGCGATTCCCGCTTCGTAATACACATTCGGACGAGCTTGCCCCTGCAGTTCTCTCTCGTGAACACCGTCAGAGTCGGAAACGAGGTCGTCACGAAGGCGCACGAGTTCGTCTGGCGTAAACAAGATCACCGCAGCGTCCGACATCTTCAGACCCTGCATGACAACATCGCCCACATAAGGATTCGGAGTGCCCGTCTGCGCAACAGCGTGATTCCACTCCACCACGTTAATCCCCAAAGAACGAAGAAACTGCTTCATAGCGACAACAATCGCTAGATCTCGACCATGAACCAGGAAAATACTGTTCCCCCTGCGTCCCGATGCGTTCACTTCCAACTTATCCCTTTCTCCCGAATTAAGCTTCGCGTCGCCAGAACTTGGAAGTCCGCCCGGAGGGCCTATCACATACTCGTCCGTAACATCATCGGCGCGGTTCGCTGCGCGCCAACCCATACTTGGGCCTCCGATGACCGCAACAGATGAGTTCCGCCTGCCGTGCTCGATCTCTTGAATCAGGACGCGCGAGGGGACATCACTCATCGAAATGCGCAGGCGCTCGATCTCCATCGGGTCGATTGAGCGCCCATTCATTGTAATGATACGACCCTCACGATATGGTGCAAGAATCTTCTCTTCGAGCTCAGGCAAGGACATGTCAAGTTTTACCTCGTCATGCCTTGCACCGACCGTCGAGAGCCGAGCATGAAAATATTCCATGTCAGTCCTCCCATCTTGAACACAGGGCCAGATACAGTAACCGATGCGAAGACTTGGCCGAATCAATATCGGCCCTTTGCGACTTAAACAGACACTCGTCATTGTGTTGCGACCAGCAGATCCCCATGGAGAAGGCCTTCTCCGGCCCCAAGGTCCTCGCCGACCGCATGAACGGCCTCGACGTCCACCGCATCGCCGAAGCCGACCCCGAGGCCTTCGCCACGACCATGGCCACGCCGCCCGCCGTGCACCGCTTCCCCGGCTCGATGGCCAAGCGGGTGCAGGCGCTCGCGCAGTTCGTCGTCGAGCACTACGACGGCGACGTCACCGGGATCTGGGCCGGGGGTGACGGCCCGACGGTGCTCAAGCGGCTCAAGGCCCTGCCCGGGTTCGGGGACCAGAAGGCCAGGATCTTCCTGGCTCTGCTGGGCAAGCAGTTCGGGGTCACGCCGGACGGGTGGCGGGAGGCCGCCGGGCACTACGGCGAGGACGGGGCGCGGCGCAGCGTCGCCGATGTGACGGACGCTAAGTCGTTGCTGGAGGTTCGCGACTTCAAGAAAGCCGCCAAGGCCGCTGCGAAGAAGAGCTGACGCAAGGCGATCTGCGCGGAGGATTGTCGGGGTGCGGAACTAAGCTGCGGCGCGTGACCGCACCCCAGATTCCCGGCCTGTCCGACCTGAGACCGCTGGGCGCCGGTGGGTTCGCCACCGTGTACATCGCCCACCAGGCCCAGTTGCATCGCAACGTCGCGGTCAAGATCGACAACCGGGTGCTGGTCGACGAACGGGACCGGCACCGGTTCCTGCGGGAGGCGCGGGCCGCGGCCAAGTTGTCCGGGCACCCGCACGTCGTCGGGGTGCACGACGCGAACATCACCTCCTGGGGCACGCCCTACATCGTCATGGAGCTGTGCACGGGCGGGTCGCTCGCCGACCAGCTCGACAAGAACGGGCCGTTCCACCCCGAGCAGGTGCGGGACCTCGGGATCAAGCTCGCGGACGCGCTCGCGGCGGCGCACCAGGAAGGGGTGCTGCACCGGGACATCAAGCCCGGCAACATCCTCGTCGACCGGTACGGCACGCCGAAGCTCGCCGACTTCGGGCTCGCGGCGCTGCTGGACGCGCAGGGCGGCAGCACGGTCACCAGGGACGCCCTGAGTCCCAGCTACGCGCCGCCGGAGGCGTTCGCGATGGCGGAGCCGACGCCGCAGGCCGACGTCTACTCGCTCGCCGCGACGCTCTACACGCTGCTCGCCGGCAAGCCGCCGCGGCCGGTTCCGTGGCCCATCAACAGCTTCGACCAGCTCGGCGAGGTCCTGCGCCGTCCCGTGCCCGCCGTCGACGGGGTGCCGGCGGCTCTGCACGAGGCGCTGGCGCGGGCGTTGCACCCGGACGCCAACCTGCGCACGCCCAGCGCGGCCCAGTTGCGGGACGAGCTGCGCGACCCGATGCGGCAGCCGACGGTTCCGGCCACTCCCCCGCCTCCGAAGCGCAAGCGGTGGCCGTTGGTCGCGGCCGCGGCGGGTGTGGTCCTCGCGATCGGTGCGGGCCTGCTCACGTGGAGCCTCCTCGGCAAGGACCAGAAGACCGACGCCCTGGGACCCGGCCCCCAGACGACGCAGCCCGGCGGCGCCGAGGACGTGCCGCCGTTCCTCAAGAAGTGCGGGGAGACGTTCTGCGTCGACCAGTCGACGTGCTTCCGCGGCATCAACAACTTCGGCGGCATGCCCGCCGCCGCCCGCAAGGTCGGCACCTGTGCCGACGAGCACTACTGGGAGGCGTTCGCGGGCGGCTGGCTGTCCGGCGACATCCCGGCGGTCGACTCGGACGAGCTGGCGGCCTCGGCCGAGGTGAAGGGCGTCTGCACGCCGGAGGCCATGAAGGCCAACACCCGCCCGACGGTCGACACGACGGGCTGGGAGATCACCGCGGTCGGGTTCAAGGACGGCACCCGCAACTACTTCCTCTGCCTCGCGTCGCAGCCCGAGGTCGGAGAGGTCGTGACCAGCGCCTTCGGCAAGTAGGAAAATCCACTTGCGACGGTCGCTAACGTAGACCGACGTGCGTGTTCACGCCGATTTGATCATTGCTGGATTCCGAAGGTACTCGACCTACCGCCAAGCGATGCTGGCCGGAATGACCACGAACGTGGTCTTCGGCCTGCTCAGGGTCGCGATCCTGGCCGCCGCGCTCACCGCGGCGAACGGGGAGATCGCGGACTACGACATCGCTGCCACCAACACCTACGTCTGGATCGGGCAGGGGCTGCTCGGGTTCGTCCTGCTGTGGGGCGACAACGAGCTCGCCGAGCGAGTGCGATCCGGTGACGTGGTAGTAGACCTCTACCGGCCCTGGCACCTGCAGAGCGCCCTGCTCGCGCAGGACCTCGGCCGCGGCGGTTTCGCCTTCCTCACCAGGCTGGCGCCGCCGATGGCGTTCGGCATGCTGCTGTTCCCGTTCCAGTTCCCCGAGAACCCGCTGCGGTGGCCGCTCTTCCTGCTGAGCGCCACGATCGCGCTCGTGATCAGCTTCGCGGTGCGGTTCCTCGTCGAGGCCAGCGCTTTCTGGCTGCTCGACAACCGCGGGGTGTACGCGTTCTGGAACGTCACGTCCGGCCTGCTGTGCGGCCTGACGGTACCCATCTCGTTCTTCCCCGGCTGGGCGCGCGACGTGCTGTGGACGACGCCCTTCCCGGCGTTGCTGCAGGCGCCCATCGACGTGTTCCTCGGCCACGGCAGCACCACGGAACTCCTGCTGTACCAAGCCTTCTGGGCGGTCGCGATGCTGGCTGCCGGCCACGCCGTGCTGCGCAGGGCCGAGCGCAAGGTGGTGGTCCAGGGTGGCTGAGTTCGTCTACCCGCGGCTCATCGGCGCGAAGCTGAAGAGCCAGCTGTCCTACCGCTCCTCGTTCGCGATCGACCTCGTCACGCAGGTGATCGCCCAGGGCTACGAGCTGGTCGTGATCCTGGTGCTGTTCACGCACATCACCGCGCTCGGCGGGTTCGACCGGGACGAGGTGCTGCTGATGTACGCGTTCGCGGGCGCGGCGTTCGGGGTCGCGGACCTGTTCGCGGGACAGCTCGACCACCTGCCGAACTACATCCGCACGGGCAGCTTCGACGTGCTGCTGATGCGCCCGCTCCGGACGTTGCCGCAGATCATGTGCTCCGACATCCGGCTGCGCAGGGTCGGCCGCATCACCGGCGCGCTCGGCGTGCTGGTCTACGCGCTCGCGCACGTGTCGATCGACTGGACGCCGGCGAGGGTCGTGCTGGCCGTCGCGACACCGCTCGCAGGCGCGGTCATCTACAGCTCGGTCTGGGTGGTGGCCTGCTCGATCTGCTTCTGGATCGTCGAGGGCCGCGAGTTCGCCAACGCCGTCACGTACGGCAGCAACGCCTTCACTTCGTACCCGATCAACGTCTACTCACGGCCGCTGCGCTGGCTGATGGCGTTCGTCGTGCCGGGTGCGTTCGTGGCGTACTACCCGAGCCTCGCGCTGCTCGGGAAGCAGGACCCGCTCGGCCTTCCGGGCTGGGTCGGATGGACATCACCGCTCGTCGCGGCGCTGGCGGCGGGGGTCGCCGCGCTGGTGTGGCGGTTCGCGGTCGGGCACTACCGGGGAACGGGATCATGATCGAGGTCAGGGAGCTCCGCAGGGAGTTCAAGGTCGCCACGTCGAAGGGCTTGCGCCGCAACTACAAGACCGTCACGGCGGTGGACGGCGTCACGTTCGACGTGGCGGCCGGCGAGGCGGTCGGGTACGTCGGCCCGAACGGCGCCGGCAAGTCCACGACGATCAAGATGCTGACCGGGATCCTCGTGCCGTCGAGCGGTCACCTCCGTGTGAGCGGTGTGGACCCGTCCA
Organism: Lentzea sp. NPDC060358; assembly: GCF_042725365.1. Taxonomy (NCBI): domain Bacteria; kingdom Bacillati; phylum Actinomycetota; class Actinomycetes; order Pseudonocardiales; family Pseudonocardiaceae; genus Lentzea; species Lentzea sp. NPDC060358. The sequence continues at coordinate 33,966 of NZ_JBHXCW010000006.1, forward strand.
AGCAGCGCCGCGACCTCGCCCGGCGCATCGGCGTGGTGTTCGGCCAGCGCAGCCAGCTCTGGTGGGACCTGCCGCTGCGGGACAGCTTCGACCTGCTGAGGTCGATCTACCGGGTGTCCGCGCAGGACCACCGCAGGAGGCTCGACGAGTGCGTCGAGCTCCTGGGCCTGCAGGAGCTCCTCGGCACGCCGGTGCGCCAGCTCTCGCTGGGCCAGCGGATGCGCGGCGAGATCACGGCGGCGCTCCTGCACGCGCCGGAGCTGCTGGTGCTCGACGAGCCGACGATCGGCCTCGACCTCGAGTCCAAGGAGCGGCTGCGGGAGTTCCTCGCGGACATCAACACCCGCCGCGGCACCACGCTGCTGCTCACCACGCACGACCTGGACGACATCGAGCGGCTCTGCCCGCGGCTGATGGTGATCGACCGCGGCCGGGTGCTCGCCGACGGCCCGCTCGACGCCCTGCGCGCCGAGGTCACGCCCGACCGCGAGCTGGTCATCGACCTCAGGGAACCGGGCCCGGCTCCGGACGTCCCAGGAGTGACGGCGGTGCGCAGCGAGGCCAACGGGTTGCGACACCACCTCACGTTCAGGAGAGCGGAGACGACGGCGGCGCAGCTGATCACTCGGGTGGTGAGCCAGGTGGAGGTCCACGACCTCGCCGTGGTGGAGCCCGAGATCGACGACGTCATCCGCAAGCTCTACCAACGCCAGGCCGACCAGCCCCGTTCGTCGGTAGAGTCGTAACCAACACAAACGGACACTTCGGGCAGAAGGAGAGCGAATGCGCCTAGTCGGACCGCTGGCGGCAGCCGTCATCGCGTTGGGCAGCCTGACGGCCTGCGACACGATCCAGGACGTCAGCAACACCGCGGACAAGGTCAAGCTGTGCGCTGACGCGATCCAGCTGGTGGGTTTCTCGCCGGACATGAGCGACCCGCAGAAGGCGCTGGAGGACACCCAGGCCAAGGCCAAGGAGCTCGAGAACCTCGCGAACACCGCGCCGGACGAGCAGGTGAAGAAGGCGCTCGAAGAGGCGGCCAACGGCATGCAGAACGTCAGCTCCGCGGCGGACTGGGTGCAGCAGAAGGCCGACCTCGTGGCGAAGGTGTCCTCGGCCTGCGGCGGATGAGCACTTGAGGCCCTGTTGCGCGCCTCCGGTGTCGGCTTAGGCTTGAACGCGTTCATCGCGCAGGCCTCACGCCGCACACCGGAGGTGTTGCAGCACCATGCAAGCAACAGTGGGTGACAGGCTCCACGTCCACAGCCGCTCGATCGGTCTCGACGAGCGGCTGGGCGAAATCCTCGAGGTGCGCGGGAACGACGGCCACCCGCCGTACCTCGTGCGCTTCAACGACGGGCACGAAGGTCTGGTGTTCCCCGGACCCGACTGCGTCGTCGAGTCGCGGGGCACCGTCTAACCCAGCACCGTCGCGATCAGCTCCTCAGCCAGCTGAGGGGTCGCTGCCGCCACGCCCGACCACCGGTGGGTCAGGTCGGGCTCGAACGTGAACGGCCGGCCGTGCAGGTCGACCAGCACGCCGCCCGCCGCGGGCACGGTGACCAGCGCCGTCGCGAGGTCCATGATCCGGTGCGTGTCGCTGCCCGGGTCGATGAACGCGTCCACGGTGCCCTCGGCGACGAGCATCGTCTCCAGGCACGTCGTGCACAGCACCCGGATGCGGTCGGCGCGGTTCGCGATGCGCAGCCACGCGTCCTGCGTGCCGGTCTTCGGACGCATCAGGCACACCGACGCACCGTCCAAAGAGGTGCGTCCGGTGGTGCGGAACGACGTGGGCACTCCTGCGCGCGCATGCCACGCACGGCCCGTGTCGAACCACGTCGTGAGGGCTTCCTTCGCCGTGCCGTCTTCCACGAGCGCACCGGCGAAGCAGGAGAGGGGAACGCCGAACGCGGCGTTCGCGGACCCGTCGACCGGGTCGATGACGAGGGTGATCGAGGAACCGTTGTCGACGAACCCGGCTTCCTCGGAGAGCAGGTTCACGCGACTGCGGTGGATGGACTCCAGGATCGCGTCTTCGACGATGCGGTCGACGCGCATCGTCGGTGTTCCGTCGGCGCCGTCCGCCACTTCCTCGCGGAGCTCGAGGCGCGTGTGCAGAGAGCGGGCGCGCCCGTACGCCGCCGACGCCGCACGGGCGGCATCGGCGAGCGCGGGGTGCACGTCATCGGAGAGCTGTGGCTGGGGGACGTCCCATGGGATCAGCACGTCCCCACCCTGCCACGCGAACTCAGATCAGGCCGAGGCCCTTGACCGCGTCGCGCTCCTCGACCAGCTCGGCCACGGAGGCGTCGATGCGGGCGCGCGAGAACTCGTCGATCTCCAGGCCCTGGATGATCTCGTAGCTGCCGTTCGAGGTGCGGACCGGGAACGACGAGATGATGCCCTCAGGCACGCCGTACGAGCCGTCGGACGGGATGGCCATCGAGGTCCACTCGGTGCCGTTGACCCAGTCGTAGACGTGGTCGATGGCGGCGTTCGCGGCCGAGGCGGCGGAGGACGCGCCCCTGGCCTCGATGATCGCCGCACCGCGCTTCGCGACGGTCGGGATGAACTCGTTCTCGAGCCACGCCTGGTCGTTCACGGCCTCGGCGGCGGTCTTGCCACCGACCTCGGCGTGGAACAGGTCCGGGTACTGGGTGGCCGAGTGGTTGCCCCAGATCGTCATCTTCTCGATGTCGGTGACCGCGACGCCGAGCTTCTTCGCGAGCTGCGACAGGGCGCGGTTGTGGTCCAGGCGCGTCATCGCGGTGAAGCGCTCGCGCGGGACGTCCGGCGCGTGCTGCTGGGCGATGAGGGCGTTGGTGTTGGCCGGGTTGCCGACCACGAGCACCTTCACGTCGTCCGCGGCGCCGGCGTTGATCGCCTCGCCCTGCGGCTTGAAGATGCCGCCGTTGGCCTCGAGCAGGTCGCCGCGCTCCATGCCCTTGGTGCGGGGGCGGGCGCCGACGAGCAGGGCGACGTTCACGCCGTCGAACGCGGTCTTCGCGTCGTCGGTGATCGTGATGCCCTTGAGCAGCGGGAAGGCGCAGTCGTCGAGCTCCATCGCGGTGCCCTCGGCGGCCTTCAGCGCCGGGGTGATCTCCAGCAGCCGCAGGTTGACCGGGGTGTCCGGGCCGAGCAGGTGGCCGGAAGCGATGCGGAAGAGCAGTGCGTAGCCGATCTGGCCGGCCGCACCGGTGACAGTGACGTTCACGGGCGTGCGGGTCATGAGCCTTCCCGAATGACGGTCCTCGTTGACGTCGGGCAGGTCGCCCGGCGACCCGCACGTTACCAACACGGGCACTCTGCGAGAGTGTGAGAGTGGACAACCCGGTGGAAGAGGTCGGAGAGGACTACTCCGACGCCAATCTGCCTGACCAGCAGTGGGAGAAGCGCACCTTCACGGACTGCGACTTCGCCGAGGCCGATCTCCGCTCGCTCGTCACGACGGGCTGCACCTTCACCCGCTGCGACTTCACCCGCACGGATCTGGGCGAGTCGAGGCACCACGCGACGGCGTTCCGGCAGTGCACCTTCGACCGCACGGTGCTGACCCGGTCGTCGTTCACGTCGTGCAGCCTGATGGGCTCGAACTTCGTCGACTGCGTGCTGCGCCCGACCACGTTCACCGAGGTGGACTTCACGCTGGCGTCGTTCGTGCGCGCACCGCTGCACGACATGAAGCTGAGCGGGCAGAGGTTCCGCGAGACGAACCTCAGCGAAGCCGACCTGCGCAACACCGACCTGAGCCGGGCCGACCTGATGGGCGCGCGGCTGCTCGACGCCAAGCTCGAGGGAGCCGACCTGCGCGGGGCGCTCGTGGACGCGAACGGGCTCCGGCAGGCCAAGCTCGCCGGAGCCCTGATCGACATCGACCAGGCGATCGCGTTCGCGGCCGCCCACGGACTAGTTGTCGGCTGATCCCGTGATCTCCACGAGGACGCCGTCCGCCACCATCTCCTCGATCGCCTTCGGCAGCAGGTAGGCGGTTCCGCCGCCCGGCTGCTCGAACCACGGCACCGCGACCCCGCTCAGCACCTCGAGCGGGCGCCGCAACCGGTACACGCGGTACGGGCGGTTGATCCACGACGGCACGAGGCTGCGTTCCGGGAACGGCGTGCCCGCCACGTAGACCAAGTTGCCGTTCTGGTCGCCGTAGCGGTCGATCTCGGTGCCCGCCGGCAGCTCGAACATCTGCTTGTGGCGGAACAACGTCAGCGGCGGCTCGCCGGCCAGCGGCGAGATCGGGAACTTCCGCTTCGACGGCTCCTCCTGCGCGACCGCGGCGGCGACCGGCGAGGGAGCCGGGGCCGGCGCGGGCAGCTTCGGCGGGGCCTGCACCACCTGGGTCGGTGCCTGCTGGGGAGCCTGCTGCGGCACCTGCTGGGGCATCGGCGGGCGCTGCGGCGGAACGGGGCGGCGCGGCTCCTCGCGGAAGCCGTTGCTCATCGGCCGCGGCGGCATCGGGAGCTGCGGCGGCTGCTGCGGGCGCTGGACCGTGCGGAAGTTGCCCAGCACGAGCCTGCCCACCAGGTACGCCGAGGCGTCCTCGACCTTCTCGAACCGCACCGGGTTCTTCGGGCCCTGGTCGAACCAGCACACCTCCCAGCTCTCGCCGTCGAGGCGCAGCGTCCAGGTGCGGTCGGCGGGCTCGCCGATGCGGTACACGCCGTGCGGCACGCTCAGGTCGTCGAGCGCGCGGCGGGTGCCCGCGAGGTCGCGGTCCTCCTCCGGCGTGACCTGCCGGGGCGGCCTGACCGGTTCCGGCTCGGGCTCCGGTTCGGGTTCCGGTTCGGGTTCCGGCTCCGGTTCGGGCTCGGGTTCCGGGTCCTGGAACAGGGCCGCGTCGAACTGGGTCGTCTCCTCCACCCGAGCGGGCGCGGGGACGACGACCGGCGCGGGCTCCGCGACGGGCTCCTGCTCGAAGTGCGAGTCGAGCTGGGCGTCGAAGCGCGACTCGAACTCGGCGTCGTCCTCGGGCTCGACGGCGGACTCGAACGACGTCGTGGACTCGATCTCGTCCTCGGGCGCGAGGTCCGGCTCGTCGTCGGCGACGGGCACGACCGGGTGCTCCTCGGTCACCTCGGCCGGGCTCTCCAGCGGCTCGTCGAGCACCGGGCTCCAGGCCATCGTGTCCTGCACGTCGTCACGCGGGTGGTCCTCGGACTCCGCGAGGAGGTGGTCGGTCCGCTCCTCCTCGCGCTGGTGCGTGAGCAGGACGGGCTCATCGGGGCCCGCGGTGGGGATCTCGGGTTCCTCGGGGACGTCCACGACCGGGCGTTCGTCCTCGGCGTCCTGCTCGTCGGCCGGGTCCGCGACCGGCTCCGGGTCGTCGAAGTCGTTCGGGTGCGGGGCGAAGAGGTCCATGCCCGCGCCGTAGGTGTCGCGCAGGCGCCGCTCGTCGACGTGGTCGGGCACGCCGTCGGAGTCGAAGACCACCCGATAGGGGGGTCCGTCCCCGGCCGGCGGAGGCGTCGGGACCACGATCGGGGCGTTGAGGTCCTCGGGCTTGGGCTCGGCCTGCGCGCGTTCGGCGGAGACGTCCTTCGGGTCCGGGATGAGCGGCCCGAAGTCGTACTCCTCCTCCTCGTCGTCCTTCTCGTCCTCGAACCGGGGCGCGGCGACGAACTGCGTCTCCTCCGCCTGCGGTTCGGGCTCCCGCACGGGTTCGGGCTCCGGCGCGGGCTCCGGCACCGCGGTGCCCGCGGGCGCGGCGGGAGCGCCGAGGTTCGCGGCGGCGGCGAGCCTCGACTCCTCGGACACGTCCGGGAGGCCGAAGGCGGCGGCGCGGGCGCGCTCGACCAGTTCCGGCTCGGGCGGCACGCCGTACTTGCGCAGGTAGAAGCTCACGCCGACGGGCCAGATCCACACGCCGTCGGTCTGGAACCCGGACGGCACGACCAGCGGCGACTCGGGGTGCAGGACGTCGGCGTCGAAGCCGCGGCCGGCCACGGCGACCGGCGCGTTCGACAGGTACGCGAGCAGCGGCGCGACCTCGGACTCCGGCACCGGCGGCCGGTTGACCGACGGACGGCCACCGGGGCCGGCGCCGTCGAACACGCGGGCGGTGCGGAACACCGGAGTCGGCGGGCTCAGCCTGCGGCGCAGCCAGTCGGGGACGTTCTCCTCGGCGCGCGGGAAGTACCGCATCTCGTCGACGTAGGCCTGGTGCGGAGGTGGCGTCTGCCAGCCCGGCTCGGCGCGGTCGAAGTCGAGGTTGTAGCTCGACGGGTGGTCGAGCTGGTAGCGGGCGTTGGTCCAGCTGCCCCGGCCCTCGCGGTGCATGCCGGAGCGCAGCCGCGCGAACAGCGACGCCACGTCCTGCGGCGGCGCCCACGCGTGCGAGGTGCCGTCCTGCAGGCGCAGTTCGGCCTCCAGTTCGAAGTACCGGCCCGTGGCCCGGTACTGCGCGATCACGCTGCGCCAGTCCTCGGGAGCGGCCCGCATGAGAGTCAGGCCGATCTGCTTGACCAGAGCGTCCTGCTCAGTAGGGTTCAACGGTTTCGGCTCGGACACGCCAACATCTTCCCCCGCAACTCGCCGGATCGCACACGTCCCCCGCCACTGCGCCGAACGGTGGAGGCCCGACCATAACGTGGTGCGGGTGCAAGGTTAAAGCTGATCAAGAACGCCACCGTCCGGACTGGAGGAGCTGTGTCGCGGTCTGCGCAGGTGACCGGAGGTCTGCTCGCGGCGGTGGGAGGCGTCGCCATCGCGGTCCAGGCGCGGGTCAACTCCTCACTCGCGGAGTCGGTGCACAACGGGCTGCTGGCGGCGTTGATCTCCTTCGCCGGCGGGTGGTTCGTGCTGCTCGCGGTCGTCCTGTCGCGACAGTCCGGACGGGACGGGCTGCTGCGGCTGCGCGACGCGCTGGCGCACCGCCGCATCCGGTGGTGGGAGTGCGTCGGCGGGATCAGCGGCGCGGTGCTCGTCGGGTCGCAGGGCCTCGCGGTCGCGACGATCGGTGTGGCGGTGTTCACGGTCGCCGTGGTGATCGGGCAGGTCGTGAGCAGCGCGGTGGTGGACAACCTCGGCGTCGGGCCCGGTGAGCCGAAGCCGATCACGAAGACCCGCGTGGCCGGGGCGGCGGTCGGCGTCGTCGCCGTCGCGATCGCGGTGTCGAACCGGTTCACCTCGCCCGGCGCGCTGTGGCTCGCGGTGCTGCCGCTGGTCGCGGGCCTGCTGATGGGCTGGCAGCAGGCGGTGAACGGGCTGGTCCGCGAGGCCGCGAAGCACTCCGCGGCGACGATCCTGGTCAACTTCACCGTCGGCACGGTCGCGCTGGCGCTGGTCAACGCCGTGGCGTGGGGCGGGGTGCCCGGCTCGTTCCCGTCGGACTGGTGGCTCTACGCGGGTGGTCTGCTCGGCATCGTCGGCGTGGGCGGGGCGATCGTGTCCGTGCGGTTCATCGGCGTGCTGATGGTCGGGTTGTGCGGTGTGAGCGGGCAGCTCGTCGGGGCCGTGCTGCTCGACGCGGTGACCGGTCACCTCGCGGTGCCGACCGCCGTGGGCGTGGTGCTGACGCTGGTGTCGGTGGGCGTCGCGGCGTTGCCCAGTGGGAAGATGAGGCCGTGACTGCGACGCTGCTCAACGGCAACGAAACCCGGAACGCGCTGTTCGAGGACCTCAAGGCGCGGGTCGCCGCGCTGCCCGGCTCCGTCGGTCTGGCCACCGTGCTGGTCGGCGACGACCCCGGCTCGCACTCGTACGTGAAGGGCAAGCACCGCGCGTGCGAGAAGGTGGGCATCAAGTCCATCCGGCGCGACCTGCCCGAGGAGACCACCCAGGAGGAGCTCGAGGCCGTCATCGACGAGCTGAACGCGAACCCCGAGGTCACCGCCTACATCGTCCAGCTCCCGCTGCCGAAGCACCTGAACGCGAACGCGATCCTGGAGCGCATCGACCCGGCCAAGGACGGCGACGGCCTGCACCCGGTCAACCTCGGCAAACTCGTGCTCGGCGAGGAGGCGGCGCTGCCCGCGACCCCGCGCGGCATCGTGGAGCTGCTGCGCCGCTACGACGTGCCGCTCGCCGGCGCGAACGTCACCGTGGTCGGCCGCGGCGTCACCGTCGGCCGCCCGATCGGCCTGCTGCTGACCCGCCGCACCGAGAACGCGACCGTGACGCTGTGCCACACCGGCACCAAGGACCTGGCGGCCGAGGTGCGCCGCGCGGACATCGTGATCGCGGGCGCCGGCAGCCCCGGCCTGATCACCGCGGACATGGTCAAGCCGGGTGCGGCCGTGGTCGACGTCGGCATCACCCGCACCGAGGCGGGCCTCGTCGGCGACGTGGCCCCCGAGGTCCGCGAGGTGGCCGGCTGGCTCGCCCCGATCCCCGGCGGCGCCGGCCCGATGACCGTCGCGATGCTGCTGACCAACACCGTCGAAGCCGCCGAGCGCGCGCATGCAGCGGTCTGACGCGCAGGCGCTCATGGGCGAACAGCGCTGGCGTTCCGGCCCCGGCAAGCACCTGCCGTTCGCGCTGGTGCTCGGGGTCGGCGTGCTCGGGCTGGTGCGCATCTTCCAGTACCACTGGCGGCAGGGCGCGGTCCTGCTGGGCGTGTCGCTGCTGGTCGCGGCCGTGCTGCGGATCCTCGTGACGGACGAGCAGGCGGGCCTGATCAAGATCCGCGGCCGCGGCATGGACGCGTTCCTCTACTCGACGCTGGGCATCGTGGTGATCGCCGTCGCCCTGACGATCACCGGCGGCCCGCTCAGCCGCTAGTCCGGGCCGATGGCGCGGTCGACGAGGACCTCGACGAGTTCGTCGAGGTCCATCGCCGCGACCACGTCCGGCAGCGTCAGCCGTTCGTAGATCAGCCCGGTCATCGCGAAGTACAGCGAGACGACGGTCATCCGGTCGCCCGGCAGCGCCGACTCCTCGTTGAACGCGACGTTGGCCTCGATGTTCTCGGCGATCGTCCGCGTGAGCGCGTCCCGGATCTCCGGCCGGCGCGTGGCCTCGAGCCGCAGCTCCATCATCGCGAGGTAGCAGGCCTTGTCGGCGTCCGCCCGCCTGATGATGTCGTGCATGAACTTGACGGTCAGCTCCCTGTCGCGCGGCAGGTCCAGCGACGCGGCCACCGACTCGTCCGACGGCATGAGCCGCACGTGCACCCGTGCCATCACCTCGACCATCAGCTCGTCGCGGTTCGCGAAGTAGTTGGACGCCGTGCCCGCCGGCACCCCGGCCCTCACGTCGATCGCGCGGTAGGTCAGCCCCCGCGCCCCCTCCTCGGCCAGGACGTCGACCGCCGCGTCGAGCAGTGCCGTTCGCCGTGCCTCGTTCCGCACCACTGCTTACCTCCTTGAAAACCACTACGGACATAGTACTACGTTTGTCGTGGTTGACCGATCGAGGGGAGTTCCGAGATGCGAAAGCTCGTGTACTACGTGGCCGTCACGCTGGACGGTTTCATCGCCGCCGAGGACGGGACCTTCGACGGCTTCGTCTTCGAGGGCGACCACATGGCCGGCATCAACGCCGTCTACCCGGACACCCTGCCCACCCAGTTCCGCGAAGCCCTGGGCCTGCAGGACGCACCGAACCCGAACTTCGACACGGTCCTGATGGGCCGCAACACCTACGAGGTGCCCGGCGGCCTGCCGTCGCCCTACGCGCACCTGCGCCAGTTCGTGGTGTCGACCCAGGTGACCGGCACCCCGCCGGACGTCGAGGTGATCAACGCCGACGTCGCCGGCCGCGTCGCCGCCCTCAAGCAGGAGGACGGCCTCGACATCTGGCTGTGCGGCGGCGGCAAGCTGGCCGCCGCACTGCTGCCGCAGATCGACAGGCTGCTGCTCAAGATCCACCCCGTGGTCTTCGGCCGCGGCATCCCGTTGTTCGACGGCGAGGCCGGCATCACGAAGTTCGAGCGCACGAACGGACAGCTGTTCGAGAGCGGCGTTTCGTTCATGACTTATGAACGCGCGTGAGAAAATGATTGACGGACGCCGATCGCGCCCGCAATACTCGTACCACACCAAGCCGAAGGGAAAAGCCATGACGAGCCACGAGATGCGAGGCCGGCACCTCCGCCGCGCTGCCGCGTGCGTGCGCCCGTCGGGCCGCCCCGCCCTGCGGCGACCGTTCGTGCAGGTGAGCTCCTTGTAGTGGCCCGACCGAGGCCACCACGGGGAGCCGCCCTTCGGGAAACCGAACGGGCGGCTCCTTTTCTTTGCTGTGCATTTCTACCCCTGTAGCTCAATGGAGAGAGTGCGGCGCTACGAACGCCGAGATTCAGGTTCGACTCCTGGCAGGGGTGCTGACGGGTGCGAGGGAGACGGAAACCCGCCTCATTCGGGTTGAGGAAAAACCGCGTTCGACTCGCGGGCATCCGACTGGTGAAGAGAAAGACCCTCGTGGTCCAGCGGACACGACACCGGCCTCCGAAGCCGGAGACGCAGGTTCGACTCCTGCCGGGGGTGCGCGTCCTCTGAGGTGCTGCCGGCAGCACGCCCGACTGTTACGCGGGAGGACCAGGTTCGAGTCCTGGCAGGGGAACTCAATGTCATTTGATTGACAACCGACTCGGGAGCTTGTTCCCGGAGCAAGACTGTGGGCATGCCGGCCCACCACGACCGCACTTGGTCGCGATCTTCCAACCATCGAGCGTTGTGCGTCATCTGACGTGGTGGGACGACTGGCCGATCTGGTACTCGACGGACCGGCAGGTCATGTCGTGTCGTGGGAGGGGACTGGCTCGTGCCACTTGCGCCGACAGAGCACCGGACCATCGTGAACGTGGACATCGCGGACTTCGGCCAGAGGATGGCGATCCACCAGACCGAGTTGCGCGATGGCCTGTACGGCGTGGTGAAGCGAGCGTTCGACGGAGCGGGCATCGACCACGACGAGTGCTACCACGAGGACCGCGGCGACGGCATGATGATCCTCGTCCCGCCCACCTTCCCCAAGAGCCAGCTGGCCGACAAACTGCCCGACCGGCTGCTCTCCGAGATCCGCCGCTTCAACTCGACCAGGGTCGCCGAAGCCAGGATGAAGCTGCGGGTGGCGGTGCACTCCGGTGAGATCTACCAGGACGAGCACGGCTGGACCGGTCTGGCGCTGATCGCCGCGTTCCGGATCCTGGACGCCCAGGACGCCAAGGTCGCGCTGCGGCACTCCGACGGACTGCTGGCGCTGATCGCCTCGGACCACTTCTACACCGAGGTCATCCAGCAGGATCCCGGCACCGCGCCGGAGGCCTACCGCCAGATCGAAGTGACGATCAAGAGCTACAAGGGCCACGCGTGGTTGCGTCTGCACGGCGAGAACGCTCGATCGAGCCCGCCGCCGCTGGCCGAGCAGGACGAGTCGGTGGTGCTGCCGCTCAACCCGATCGACGAGCTCAAGGAACTGCACAGCTGGCTCGTCGAGGTCGAGACGCCGCACCTGTCGATCCTCGTCAGCCGCGCCACCAGGTCCGCCGTGCCCGCCCAGCCGTTCAGCTCGGCGTGGGAGGCCTACCTCCACCTCGCCGACTTCAACGCGGGTCCCGACGGCGTGCCGCCGGCGGTCCTGTTCGTCGAGCTCGTCGCCCGGGAGGTCGGCGGGGAGATCGGCGCACGCCTGACCGACTGGGCGGAGCAGAGCGCGCGCAAACTGCGCCGGACGCCCGCACTGGAGGAACAGCGCGAAACGCGTCTGCCGATTCCGGCGGAACCGCACCTGCACCTGATGTTCGGGGTCGAGCTCGACTCTATCGATTCAGGCCGCTGCATCCTCTCCTTCTGGCGGCAGGACGATCCCGACGACCGGTCACCACAACGCGGCGGAGTTCACGAAGTGAGCATCGACGAGTTGGAATACCAGGTCGACGAAGTGATCGTTCAGGCGGAGAGCGCGTGGTCCGATCAAGCAGCGGCCGTGACCCTGGAATTCCTGCTGGCGCGCCAGCTGCTTCAATTGCCGATCTACACGTGGAGCAAAGAGCACAGTTCCGGTGATCCACGCCCACTCGTGCTCGACTACACGCTGATCATGCGTTCACTCGAAAGAATGCACTCAAAACACTGGCACCGTGCCTGGCGCATGCGGTGGGACTCTATGCTGGAGGACCCCGCCGCAGAGCGAATTCACTCGGTCGGAGCATCATCGGCAGGGGAGAATCCGATCGACGCAGTGCTGAGTGATTCCAGATGGATTGGGCTGGTAATGGACAAACCGCCATCCGCTCGCCCTGAGCCGCGCACCGCGCCGGAGTTCCTGGTGCCGGCGCTGAGAGCCGGCCTGCCGGTGATCCTGTGGCACCCGACGGCCTCGTCCGAGGAGCTGCGCGAGCTCGTCGACCGCCTGGCCGGCGGGCCCGGTGGCGTGCTCGACCTGCCGGAGCAGCGCAGGGCGGCCCACCTGTCCGCCGGCCCCGACGACCTCATACGCGATCTTGTGGTGCTCTGGGACGACCCGACCAGAACCTTCCCGCCGAACCCGGCCGGACAGTGAAGGGGCAGAACGGATGAGCGCTGACGACCCCGGAGCGAACGCCCCCCTCGCACCCGACTGGTGGATCTACCGGGGAACAGGGCGCCCCATGTACGACATCGACCTGACCGAGATCCTCCCGCCCCCGCCGCCGTGGCGCGCCTACGGCGGACCGGTCCCCTCGTCGGACGGTCACCCGCCGGAGGACGACGGCGAGGCGATCCGCCGGCTGGGTTCCGAGTACCACCTGACCGAGCAGCACATCGACGCCCACGAGCTCGACATGGTCAACGCGAGCCTGTACCTGCGCCGCCCGCTGCTGCTGACCGGAAAGCCAGGCGTGGGCAAATCGGCTCTCGCCTACCGGATCGCGCGAGAACTGCGTCTCGGCCGCGTGTTGAAATGGTCGATTTCCACGCACACCACCCTCGAATCGGGTCTTTACCGCTACGACGCGATCGGCCGTCTGCAGGCAGCTGCGACCAGCCAGCAATCCGGTCCGGTCGACGACCTGCCCATCGGCGATTTCCTGCGTCTCGGTCCGCTGGGAACGGCATTCCTGCCCAGGAAACTGCCGCGGGTGCTCCTCATCGACGAGTTGGACAAGAGCGAGTCCGATCTCCCCAACAACCTCCTGAGCATCTTCGAGGACGGGGAGTTCACGATCGACGAACTGGCGCGCGTTCGCCATTCGTCGCACGAGATGACGGTGCACACCGCGGATCCAAATGTGACGGCAACGGTGACGGACGGCCTGGTCCGCTGTCACGCGTTCCCGATCGTCATCATGACGAGCAACGGCGAGCGCGAATTCCCGCCCGCATTCCTCCGCCGCGCGTTGCAGCTGGAAATCAAGGACCCGAACGTCGAACAACTGGCCGCGATGGTCGCCAACCACCTCCTGGACCAGGAGGGCCGGCACCGCGACACCCTCGTGCGCGAGTTCGTGGAGAAGAGCCGTGCGGAAGGCGGAATCCCGGCCGACCGGCTCCTCGACGCCGTGTACCTCGCGACCTCGGGTGCCTACAAACCGGACGGCGTCGCCTGGCCGCGCCTGATCGACTCGCTCTGGCACCGACTCACGACGGGCAGATGACCCATGCGCACGCCCAGCGGCGCTCCCGGACCCCCTGGCGACCGAGGCAGGACCCAGACCACCGAACCAGCGCAGCCCGACGGCGCCGACCTGGTCATCGACGACCTCGACTGGGCCGAGTTGGGAGACGTCGTCTGGCTGGCGTCCGCCGTCCGTCCCACCCACCCGGACCACACCCCGCCCGAGCCGCCCGCACCCGAGCGAACCGAACCCGACCCCGATCCCGTTCCGCCGCCCGCCGACGTCGCCGCCCCCGATCCGGCCCCGGAACCACCCGTTCGTGAGACTCCGTCGGCGGAACCACCCGTTCGTGAGACCCCATCCGAAGAACCGATGCGCGCGGAGTTCTCCGCCGTGCCCGAGTTCCTCTCCCCGGCCACCCACGGCGACCACGCCATCAGCGCTCCGCTGGTCGACTCGCTCGCGTGCTTCCGCGCGCTGCGGCCGCTGAAGCGCGAGATCCGCTCGTGGCGCGACGACACGATGGTCCTGGACGAACACGGGACGGCGGACCGGGTGGCGCAGACCGGCCGCTGGTGGCCGGTGACCAAGCCTCAGAAGGAACGCTGGCTGGACCTGACCCTCGTCATCGACCGCAGCCCGCTGATGTCGCTCTGGCAGCCCAGGGTCTCCGCCTTCACGGAGATGCTGAGCAGGCTGGGGGCGTTCCGCACGATCCAGACCCGCCTGCTCGAGGTGGTCAAGGACGCGGACGGCGCCGCGGTCCCGATCCTGCGCGGCGGCACGGCGGACACACCTCCGCGCGACCCGGCCGAGATCGTCGACACCTCCGGCAGGCGGGTGGTCCTGCTGCTGACCGACGGCGTCGGCGACACCTGGAAACCGGACGTCCTGCTGCCGATGCTGGCGACGTGGGGCCGCACGATGCCGGTCAGCGTCGTGCACCTGCTCCCCCAGTGGCTCTGGGACCGCGGCCGCGTGCGCACCCACCGCGTCGAACTGACCGCCCACGGCGCGATGAAGCCCAACGGCCGCTGGACCTTCGACCTGCCCGACGCCTGGCTCGAGCCGGACCCGGACGCGCTGGTCCGTCCCGGCACCGTGCCGATCCCGGTGATCGAGATGCGACCGCGCTGGCTGCGGTGGTGGAGCGGCCTGATCGCAGGCGAGCACCGCGGCCCGATCACCGGCACGGTCCTGCTGGCCGCCCGGGAGACGTCGGCCGCCGAGCCGCTCCCCCTGCCGGCCCACGACCAGATCCGGCAGTTCCGCGCCCAGGCGTCACCGCCCGCGCTGCGGCTGGCGACCCTGCTGGCCGCGGTTCCCGCGCACTTGGACGTCGCTCAATTGATTCGCCGCCGATTCGTACCGGAAGCAGAAATCGAACACCTGGCCGAATTGCTCCTGAGCAGGTTGCTGCACCCCGCGGAGCCGGAGGACCACGAACCCGTTCAGGACACCCAGGCCTTCGCCTTCACGGAACCCGTTCGCGAACTGCTGCTCGGTGGCGCCCGCCGTTCCGAGACCGCCGGCGTTGTTCAGGCCGCCGCCGCGGAGTTCTCGGACCGCCTTCCCGTTCTCGCGCGCATCCGAGATGCCATAGCCGACCCGCATGGGACTCCAGATCCGGATCAGGCGAGTGCACCCGCGGATGTGGAGCTGGAACGCGCGATCATGAGAGCCTTGTCCGGACCATACTTGTCCCGTGCGGACCGACTGCAGAAAGTCGGGACGCACGGGCGTTCCGTTTTGCTGGCCTCTGAATCAATCAAGGGCAGCCTGAGCAGGACTGCGAGCGAGGACATGCCCGAATTGGCCGAGCGGCCCAGCGATTCCGCGGCAACTTCCACCCCTGCTGCTCATCTGGATCGACCGAGCGACGTGGCCATTTCCGAGTCCCCCGACCACTCCTCCACGTATCACACGCCATCCGAACCTCGCACGTTCTACAAACGACAGAAGGACGACCCTCCACCCGTCTGGGGGAATGTTCCTCCACGAAATCCCAACTTCACCGGAAGGAGGGAGCTTCTCGAACAGTTGGGCAAACGCTTGGCAGCAGGCGGCACAACCGCGGTGTTGCCCTCCGCACTGCACGGTATGGGCGGTATCGGTAAGACACAGATGGCAACCGAGTACGTTTACCGCCATTCACAGGACTACGACCTGATCTGGTGGATCGAAGCGGCCCGCGTGACCCAGATTCGCGCCAGTCTCACCGACTTGGCCAGGCAGCTGGGACTGCCGGGCGCCTCGGAGTCGAACACCGCTGTGCCGGCCATTCGCGAGGCACTGCGCCTGGGCAGGCCGTTCCGGCGCTGGCTGCTCGTCTTCGACGCGGCGGAGACGCCGGAGGAGGTCCTGCCGTTCATCCCCACGAACGGCCCCGGCGAGGTGCTCATCACCTCGCGAAACCCGGACTGGGCGGGCGTGGCGAGGCCTCTTGAACTGGCCGTGTTCGATCGCGAGGAGAGTATCGAACTGCTGGGCAAGCGAGGCCCGGAGATCAACGCCGACGACGCGAATCGGCTCGCCGAGAAGCTCGGGGACCTCCCCTTGGCAGTCGAGCAGGCAGCGGCGTGGCGAGCGATGACGGGTATGCCGGTCAGCGAGTACCTACGTCTCTTCGACGAGTCCGTCGCGGAAATCCTCGACACCTCCGCACCGTCTGCGTACGAGGTCTCTGTCGCCGCGGCGTGGAACGTCTCGTTCGACGAACTGAAGACCCGCAACCCCGCCGCTCACCAGATCCTGCACATCTGCGCCTACTTCTCTCCCGAGCCCATTTCCCGCGACCTGTTCACGGGAGTGAGCCGCTCGTCGATCTCCCCGGAACTGGACGCGGCTCTGCGTGACCCGATCCAGTTGGCGAGGGCGATCCGCGACATCAACCGCTACGGTCTGGCGAAGATCGATCACGGCAACAACACGATCCAGCTCCACCGCCTGGTCCAGTTGGTCCTCCGCAACCGGGTGATGGCGCCCCAGTTGCAAGCACAGATGAGGCATGGAGCTCACCAACTGCTGGTCAGCCGCGACCCGAACGACCCTGAATCGGATCGCCACTGGCCGCGGTACCGCGAACTGCTACCTCACGCCTACTCGGCCGACATCGTCGACTGCGAAGACGGATGGGTTCGCCAGCTCGCGATCAACCTGATGCGCTTCCTCTTCGCATGGGGTGACCACGACGAAGCCGCGAAGTACGCCGAGCACGCCCTTGACAAATTCCAGCGGCAGTTGGGGAAAACGCATCCGCACACACTCGATGTCGCTCAGCGGCTCGGCTTCTACCTGTGGGGGCTGGGCCGGTACGAGGAAGCCTCCAAAATCAACCAGCCCACGCTGCAGAGTCGAATCCAAGTATCCGGCGAGGACAGCGAAGAGACTCTCGTTCTGCAGACCAATATCGTGATGGACCTGCGCGCCAAGGGCGACTTCGCAGAGGCTTCAAAACTGAGCGAAGAGATCTACATCAAATCAAGGAATCTATTCGGCGAGGATGATCCCGAATCCCTGAACGCCGCTTATCAGCACGCCTTGAGTCTCCGACTTTCCGGGGATTACAAGACCGCCGCCGAAATCGACGAGAACACTTATCTGCGTCGGGTAGAAGTTCTGGGACCAGATCATCCCAAGACACTCTATTCCAACTCCGCTCTCATCGTGGACAGGAGAGAGGCGGGCGAGTACCTTCGGGCGCGAATTGACCAGGAGAAACTCACCGACTTCTTCCAAGCTCGCTTCGGCAAGGACAACGCCGACAGCGTGGCAATGGAGTTCTTGTCTTCGGTCTCTAGACGCAAGAACGGTGACCACGAGACCGCCCTCGAGCTGTCGACGGCAGCCCTTGAGCGATTCACGGTGGCGTACGGCGTCGACCACCCGACCACCATGGCGTGCGCGTTGGCGCATTCGATCGACCTTCGCCATTCGGGCAACCTCGCAGCGGCGAAAGACCTCGGCGAACAGACCTTCCAGCGCTACAGCCGCAGTCTCGGCGTCCTGCACCCGCACACGATTGCCGCAACGGTCGATCTCGCGGTCACGCTCCGACTGCAAGGTGCAGCAGCAGAGGCGCGAGTGCTGGACGAACGAGCGCTGGAGCACTACCGGTCGGGTATGGGCGCAAACCACCCGTATGCGGTGATCGCAACCATCAACCTCGCCAGCGATGTGGCAACCCTCGGAGAAACCGAGATGGCCCTGACACTGAATCAAGACGCACTGGGACGCGCCGAACAGGTTCTCGGCGCGGACCACCCCACGACCCTGGCCGCCGCCATCAATTTGGGTCTGGACCTGCGAGTACTGGGACGGATCGAAGAGGCCGAACCTTATCGCGGCCCGATCCTGGACAAGTACCGCAGGGCTCTGGGCGAAACCCACCCCGGCACCATCGCCGCCATCAAGGGAGCGAGGGCGAACTGTGACATAGACCCGATTCTGATGTAGACGGGGCTTCAGCCTGAGACGAGTTGGCCGATCCACTCTGCCACGGCTTCCGGAGTTGGTCTTCGAGCAGCTGTGCGCCGCAGTTCCCGGTGCACAGCACGAACCAGCTCCGGTCGATGAAGGAGCGCGCGTGCCGCGGGCCCGGACCCTGTTGCATCCAGCGCAAGCCCCAACCCCACCAGGGATGCCGGCCGGTCAGGTGTCGCTCCGAGTTCGGCGCGATAGCCCATGACCGCGTCTTCGAACCGACTCGTCGAGTAAGCGAAATCGGCTGAGGTGGCACCAGGAACCTCACGCCAGGTGGCAGCCAGCTCGGCTCGGTCCGCCTTGGTCAAACTCAGCCGGACCAAGGCGGCACGGCTACGGGACCATGTGCCGTCCGGCACGGGTGTCGAAACCAAGTCGGCGTGTATCGCTCCGATCGGCGGAACGGGTCTGCCCGCCCGCCATGAATCCACAATGGCGGCTACAGCAGCTGGTTCTGGGCGCAAATGCCGTAATCGCCATCCCGCTCGATGATCCTTGGCGACTGCGACAGCTAATTTGACCATGTCCTCACGGACGTGTTCTCGCTGCCACGGCCCCAGAACATCTTCGATACCAGCAAGAAAACGGCGTCCAGCATCGGTGAGAGTCGCGTCTTCCCGCAATACCAGCAATGTGTGCCAGACCTGTCTCCTCCAGAAAGCGAACTCGAACGATGCACGACGGCCGATCACGCCTGAACCGACCACGGCGAGTGCTCGCCAGAACGCGGCAACACCGAAGAACGCGTAAACACCTTGCAGTACACCACTGAGCGGACGGGGATCATCTCTCCACGGCGCGTAGATCCGCTCCTGCGGGTCACTTTCGTACAAACGGACCATGTGAAGAATTCCGCCGAGGACTATGTGTTGGAGTTCATGGATCAAGGTTGCAGCGAGGTCCGCACCGTCTTCGGGCCGCCCCACGACAGCACTGCCGAAGGCTTCACCTGTTGATGCGCTCGGGTTCTGGAACGGCACGTTCGGTTTGGGAACCAGCGAGCTCAAGCCTGCGGAGAGAACCTTGCCGAAGCTCGGTTCGGCCACAACGACCAACCGCCAAGCCTCGTCAATCAGTCGAGTCCAATCAGCAACCTCAACGTCGCCCAGCCGCTGCGGGAGCAGCGGCTCGTACAGCCCACGGTAAGGATCGACGTCATCGAGACACACTGTGAAGATCTGCTGCTCGACCTCGCAGTGACACACACGGATGTGCTGCCATCCGGCTCCGGTTTCGTCGGGGTCCGGTATGGACTCGCTGCCGAGCTCATTGGTGACCCGGTAGCTTTCCGGTCCGCCGTGCACCGTTGCAACCGAGAAGGACGTCATGAAGGGAAGTCGTGTCATACCGAGTGTCGGCAGGGAAGCGTTTCCGTTCCACAGTGGAACTGCGATCTCGAAATCCAGTCCGGCTCGGATCGCCGCAGCGGCGGCGATCGAGTGCACATGGCCGAGGTGCATCCACAGTGGACATACACCGTCGATGCGGTCACGCAGCAGGCGTGTCGTGTAGCCCGCCCAGCTCCCGGTGTACGGATGAGCGAGCAGCCGGTCGAACGCGGCTGGGGATTTGCGCTCCACTCGATCGAACAGCTGACGCGCCTCGTCGGGCAGAGGCATCGGCCCGTACAGCTCCGGCGCCTTCGCCGAGGTTTCAAGCAAGGCGTGCAGCAACAACATTCGCCTGCTGCGCTCAGCCTGACGAAGACGACGCACCATCTGCGCGTCTCCCTGAAGACGAGCCAACGCGTCGAAGTCGTTCCACGACATGCTGTGGTACTCGGCACCGGTCGGCATCAATCGATCCGCTCACCACCGGAAGCGTTGCTGCTTCGATAGGGAGCACGAACGAGCCGAGCACGCTCGACCACATGGCCGAGCGCGTTGCGCAGGATTTCGGCGTCCAGCTCGCGCATTTTGGCGAACGGAACCCGCTCGAGGTCGAGCAGGTTCGATTGAACGCCTGGCTCTGCACTTGAAGAAGTCATGATGTCGTCCCCTCGTACCGAACCCGACAGGAGCAGGCGACACCATGATGACTCAAGCATGAGCAGCTGCGGAAGGGCTCCTTCCCTGCCACACCCAGGTTCGACGCGAACCTGTGGGCGTTCACCGACACTCCGCCAGATATTCGATTCCAGGTGTGCTCAAGCGAGGGAGGCGGGCACAGCAACCCGCCCGCCACGAACAGAGCAACCGCAAGAGCGCAGCTTTGCGCACCGCGGGTCGAATTGTCAGCACGGAGTTCAATGGGTTCAAACCGAAAGCTTCAGCTTCCGACGGAATCGACCTTGCGGGCCGCTTCTGCCGACCACCTTCGAGACCACACCATTACTCACCTTAACGCCACTTGCTTCAACCACATGACCGACCGCGCGAGTCCGACGATGGAGGAAACGATGAGCGAGCCCGCGCACGAAGAGGAAAGCGCGAATGCTCAGAATTCAGCCGAACCGCTGCGTCCCGCCGAGAACGGTGGCGGTCCACCAGACATCGCCGGGGAAAAAGAGCCGGTAGTCACTAATGGGCATGGCACGATCGTCGTGGTCGACGTCGTGGGCTCCAGCCGGCACGTTAGCAACCCAACCCAAGTGCGAATCCGGCGTGCCATGCGCAAAACAGTCGAAGCGGGCTTCGACACTGTCGGCATCAAGTTGCCCGCATGCCATCTGGCAGACCGAGGGGATGGTGTGATCGTGGTCATCCCTGCAGGAGAGAGCAAGAGGCTACTGGCCGATCTTCTGCCTGGTGCGCTCGTTGAGGCCCTGAACGCATACAACCGAACCCTGCTAGCGCGGGAGCGCATTCAGCTTCGGCTGTCCATGCACGCCGGCGAGGTCGACTTTGACGAGTACGGCGCCACCGGTTCGGCGATCATCCACGCATGCCGCCTCGTCGATGCCGAAGTTTTCCGGAAGTCGCTGAAGAGTTCTACGTTGCTTGCGGTCATCACTTCGGACTGGTTTTTCAAGGACGTCGTCCAAAACGGTGATCCCGTTCAGCTGAAGGCCTACCGACAGCTGGAAGTGGTGAACAAGGAAACGACGACCAGTGCCTGGGTCCGGCTACTGCGGTCGCCTCGCGGCGGTCAGGCTCGTGGCTGATCAGCGGAAGTCCCTGGACTTCGACGGGATGCGCAGGTCCAAGTGCTGCAGGCGGTCCGCCAGCACGCTGATCACGCCCTCCGCCGACTCCACCACGCCCCGCACGAGCATGGCGCCGCTGCCGCGCGCCACCTTGCGGTACCGGGCCCACAGGCCGGGCGAGCACACGACGTTCACCATGCCCGTCTCGTCCTCGATGTTGAGGAACGTGACGCCGCCCGCGGTGGCGGGACGTTGGCGGTGGGTCACGGCTCCGCCGATCAGGACTCGGGTTCCCGGCTCGACGGACGGCAGCGAGATCACCGGGAGGACGCCCATCGAGTCCAAAGTGGACCTGATGAACTGGGTCGGGAAGCTGTCCGGGGACAGGCCCGTGGCCCAGACGTCGGCCACTGCCAGTTCCACGTCGTCCATGCCCGGCAACGCGGGTGCGGCCACGCCCACCGTGGTTCCCGGCAGGCGGTCCGGGCGGATGGCTGCCACCGCGCCCGCCGCCCACAGGGCCTGGCGGCGGTCCAGGCCGAAGGCGGCGAAGGCGCCCGCTGTGGCCAGGGCTTCCACCTGGGCCGTGGTGAGCTGGACTCGGGTGCCGAAGTCCTCCAGGTCGCGGAACGGCTGGGCGGCGACTATCCGGGCCGCGTCCTCCTCGCCCATTCCCCGCACGGCGGACAGGCCGATGCGGACCGCGTTCGCGCCGTCCAGTTGCTCCAGGCCTGCCCAGGGCAGAGACCTGTTCACGCACGGGCCGTGGACCGTCACGCCGTGGCGGCGGGCGTCGATCACCAGGGACTGCGGGGAGTAGAAGCCCATCGGCTGGGCTCTGAGCAGGGCCGCGCAGAAGGCTGCCGGGTAGTAGAGCTTGAACCACGCGCTGACGAAGACCAGGTGCGCGAACGACAGGGCGTGGGACTCCGGGAAGCCGAAGTTCGCGAACGCCAGCAGTTTCGCGTAGATGCTGCCGGCCAGTTCCTCGCCGATGTCGTTCTGGGCGCAGCCCTCGTAGAAGCGGTCGCGCAGGCGTTCCATGCGGGCGGTCGAGCGTTTGGCGCCCATGGCCCTGCGCAGTTCGTCGGCCTCGGCGGCGGTGAAGCCGGCCACGTCGACCGCTATCTGCATCAGTTGTTCCTGGAACAGCGGGACGCCGTAGGTCTTCTCCAGTGCCTTCTCCAGCAACGGGTGGTCGTAGTCCCAGTCCTCGACCTTGTTGCGGCGTCGGATGTACGGGTGCACCGAGCCGCCCTGGATGGGTCCCGGTCTGATCAGTGCCACCTCGACGACCAGGTCGTAGAACTTGCGCGGTTTGAGGCGTGGGAGCGTGGCCATCTGGGCGCGGCTCTCGACCTGGAAGACGCCTACGGAGTCGGCTTTCTGGAGCATCTCGTAGACGGCCGGGTCGGCCAGGTCGATCGCGCCCATGTCGACGTCGACGCCTTCGTGGTCGCGCACCAGGTCTATCGCGTAGTGCAGCGCGGAGAGCATGCCGAGGCCCAGCAGGTCGAACTTCACCAGTCCGATGGACGCGCAGTCGTCCTTGTCCCACTGCAGGACCGTGCGCTTGTCCATGCGCGCCTTCTCCACCGGGCAGACCTCGCTGACGGCGCGGTCGCAGATCACCATGCCGCCGGAGTGGATGCCCAGGTGGCGCGGGAAGTTCTCCAGTTGCGCGGACAGCCGGAGCACGTCTTCGGGGATGTCGCAGTCGTCGGTGGTGACGCTGAGCGGCCCCCACCTGTCGATCTGCTTGCTCCACGCGTCCTGCTGGCCCGGTGAGTGGCCGAGGGCGCGGGCCATGTCGCGCACCGCGGAACGGGCCCGGTAGGTGATGACGTTCGCGACCTGGGCCGCGTGACGGCGGTCGTACTTCTGGTAGACGTGCTGGATGACCTCTTCCCGGCGGTCGGACTCGATGTCGACGTCGATGTCGGGAGGGCCGTCGCGGGCGGGGGCGAGGAAGCGTTCGAAGAGCAGGTCGAAGCGGACCGCGTCGACGTTGGTGATGCCGAGCGCGAAGCACACCGCGGAGTTCGCCGCGCTGCCCCTGCCCTGGCAGAGGATGTCGTTGCGCTTGCAGAAGTCCACGATGTCGTGCACGACCAGGAAGTAGCCCGGGAAGCCGAGCTGTTCGACGATCCGCAGTTCGTGCTCGATCTGCCGCAACGCCCTGTCCTCGTGCGCCAGGCCGGAGTAGCGCCGTTGCGCGCCCTGGTAGGTGAGCTGACGCAGCCAGCTGATCTCGGTGTGGCCGGGCGGCACGTCGAACGGCGGCAGCTTCGGCGCCACCAGCCGCAGGTCGAACGCCAGCTGCATGCCGAGCAACGCGGCGTTGTGCACGGCTCCCGGGAAACGGCGGAACCTGTGCCACATCTCCTCGCCGCTGCGCAGGAACGCCGCGGGCGCCGGCGGTAGCCAGCCGGCCATGTCGTCGAGGCTGCTGCGGGCGCGAACGGCGGCCATCGCGGCGGCCAGCCTGCCCCGGTTCGCGGTCGCGTAGTGCACGGCGTTCGTCGCCACGACAGGGAGGTTGAGCTGTTGCGCCATCGCGTTGAGGACGTCGTTGCGCCGGCTGTCCTCCGGCAGGCCGTGGTCGGTCAGCTCGACGTAGACGCGGCCCTTGCCGAACATGTCGGTCAGCCGGACGATCTCCCGGAACGCCGCCTCCGGTCCCTCCCCGGCCAGTGCTCGGCGGACGGTTCCCTTGCGGCAGCCCGTCAGCACCACGACCTCGCCCCTGGTGTCCTCCACGATCTGGTCGAGGTCGTAGACGGGTTTGCCCTTCTCCGCGCCCTCGTCGAGGTGGCCGGTGGTGAGCGTGCGGCACAACGCGTGGTAGCCGGGCTGCTGGCGGGCGAGCAGGAGCAGGTGGTCGCCGCCGGGGTCGGGTTCGCCGTTGGGGGGCTTGCGCAGCCCGATGCTCAGCTCGGCGCCGAACACCGTGTGCATGCCGAGTTCTTTAGCGGCCTCGGCGAACCGGACCACGCCGTACATGCCGTCGTGGTCGGTGAGCGCGATGGCGTCGAGCTTGAGCCGTTGCGCCTCCTCGACGAGCTCTTCGGGGTGGCTCGCGCCGTCGAGCCAGCTGAAGTTGGAGTGGCAGTGCAGTTCCGCGTACGGGACGCGTGTGCGGGTGATCGCGGTGTCGTCGACACGCAGCTCGAACCCCGGCGGAGCGCTGTACCGGTCGCGGCGCCGCGACCACGCCGGGCTGTCGCCGCCGTCGGGGTTCTGCTCGACGGGCTTGCCGGAGAGGGCTCGCTCCAGCTCCCTCCAGCGGACCGGCGGGTTATTCCAGCCCATCGAATTCCTCGCGCGGCAACGGGATCAACGCTTCCAGCAGGTCCCAGTAGTCGTCTTGCATCAGTCGTACACCCCTTCCAGAAACCACTTCCCGTCCCTGCGGATCAGCAGGAACGCCTGGTCGTCCGCCTGCACCTGGATGCGCGCCGCCCGGTGCGGGTCCGGCGCCCACCACCGCTCGTCGACCGGCCACGGCCCGGCCCACGCACTGATCTCGCGCCGTTTTCCGTTGACGGTCAGGCTTTTCGGTCGTGCGGTGAGTTCGAGGCGGCCCGTCACGCCGATGTCGCCACCGCTCGCGTCCTCGAGGCCGGCCGGGTCGTCGGCGAGCGTGGCGGGCGCCCTGGTGAGCCGGCCGGGCCACGGGTGGTCCGGGTTCCGGCCCGGCGTCCGTTCGTCGCCCCACGGCACGAGCTTGACCTGTTCCCTCGGGCCGCGGCCGCCGTCGATCACGGGCGTGAGCACGCCGTCGGGACCGAGCAGGCCCTGGACGTGCAGGAGTGCCCGCACCGCGCGTTCGTCGTCGTGGCCCCACAACCCGAGCTGCAACGCCGTGCCGTCGACGACCTCGACCGGGTCGAGGGTGAGCGTCCTGATGCCGGAGGTGAGGCGTTCGCGGGTGAGCCAGCCGTCGAGCTGCCAGCGCACGCGGTCGGCGATTCCCCGTGGTGTCAACGGTTCCGCGGCCCGCCACACCCGGTGCAGCTCCTCGCCGTTCTCGGTCAGGGCGTGGATGCCGAGGCGCGTGCAGGCGAGGCTCCGCGCGGCCAGGTTCTCGTGCAGCCGCTCGGACAGCAGCTTCGCGGCGAACGCGGCGGCGTCGATGCGGCTGATCGGGTCGTCGAAGGTCTCCTGCACGGCGAGCTCGGGCGCCGGCCTGCGCTTGTCGAGCGGGCGTTCGGGCAACCCGCGCGCCAGGCGGTGCTGCCTCATCGCCGGACCGCCGAACCTTGACGTCACAGCGTTCTCCGGGACGTCCGCGAACGCGCCGAGCGTCTTCAGGCCGAGCCTCCTGAGCAGGTCGACCAGTTCCGGCGCGGCGAGCTCGTGCACGCCCAGCGGCCGCAGGAACTCCGCGGTCCGGCCGGGCGGCACGATCACGTTGCGATGGGCGGCCTTGGTGGCGGCGAAGAGGCTGTCGGCCACGCCGACCTGGGCTTCGGCCCCGGTCCGGGTCGCGATGTGGTCGACGATGCGTTCGGCCGCCCGGTCGGCGGACCCGAAGTAGCCGACGGGTCCTCTGGCCGGCACCGCGACCAGGCCGGCGTGGACGACCTCGATGCCGGGGGCGAGCTCTTCGACGGCCTCGGCGACCGGCTCGAAACAGCGGGCGTCGCGCTGCGGGTCGTGCTCGAAGGTGACCAGCTCGGGACACGTCGACTCGGCGATGCGGCGGCGCATGGCGTTGCGGACGCCTTCGGCGCGGGCCACGGCGGAGGTGGACACGACCTCGTTGCCGTCGACCACCGCGACCGGGACGTGCTGGCTGGTGCCGGTGGCGGTGCAGGCGGCGACCACGGGCCAGTCCGGGCACCAGACGGCGAGGAGGCGGGTGTCCTTCACTCGCGGTGCTCCGGGGTCTGGGATGTGAGGGGGTGCGGGGCCTGGGGTGCGAGGGCGTGCGGGGCCACGGGTGTTGGGCGTGTCGGGATTCGGGTCGGGAGGGGGTTCGGGGCTGCGGGCGTCGGGTGGGTCGGGGCTCGGGCTGGGAGAGGCTGCGGGGCTGAGTCCGGCAGGTGCTTTGGAGTCGGGTTCGTGGCGGGCTCGGGGACCGGGTTCGTGGCGGGCGTGGGAGCCGGGGTCGCGACGGGCTCGAGGGCCGGGTTCGTGGCGGGCGTCGGGGTCGCGGTGAGCTGGGTGGCCGGCTTCGTGGCGCGAAAATTGTCGGTGCTGCCTGGGAGAATGGAATTCGGGGGTCCCCCGGCCGGAGGGGACCCTTGCGCGAGCCTGGCCAGGGGCGCGCCCAGAGCTTCTGCCAGAGGGCGGGGCTCCGCCAGAGAGCGGGGCTCCGCCAGAAGGCGGGACTCCGTCAGAGAGCGGGGCTCAGCCACAGAGCAGGGCTCCGCCGCCAGCGCGGAAGAGCGCGTTCTCGCGGCTGCCTCGACAGAGCGCGCTGCCGCACCAGAATGCGCGCCGACAGCCTCCGCGGCAAAGCGCGGGCCCGTGGTGCGGTGACCGGCTGCCCGCGCCGCGGACCGCCCGCCTCCCGCGGGCGCGTCACCAACGGCGCGCCTCGCGGGGCCTGCGGTATCTGCCCGTCTGGCGGCCAGCTCGTCGACCCGCTCCGGACCGGCATCAGCCGGCTCGTCGGGGCGGGCCGGGTCGCCGGCCACCAGCGGGAGTTCGATGTCGTCCGACGGGCCGAACGTCAGCACCACGTGCCGGGGGCGGCCTGCTGAGCCCTTGCCGCCGGTGCGCACGCTGATCTCTTGGCGCCGCAGCGTTTCCGCGCCGTCGTCCAGCGGGTTCCAGCGCACGGATTCCACCGTCAGCTCCACGTCGGGCGAGGGCCAGGAGCCGAAGGCGATCAGCACGGTGCGGCGTTGGCGGGCTCTGGCGGTGAGGCGGCGGGCCAGGGACGGTGGGAGCGGGCAGGCGACGGCCACCAGGTCGATGCCGTCCAGCAGGGCCGCGATGACCGGGCCCGGGTCGGAGCCGGGGCGTGGGACCAGCGCCAGTCGCTGCACCGCGACGCCCAGTTCGGCCGCGGCCAGCACTCCCACCTGCGGCAGGCCCACCACGGCGGCCCAGCAGCCGTCCGCGGTGGCGCCCGCGAGCAGGGCGAGCAGCAACGATGTCGACCCGCCCACCGACACCGTGCTGCCTCGCCGCAAGCCGCCCCACGGCAGCAGGCCCGCCAGTTCCCCGCGAACCGGCAGGACCCGCCCCGTGGCGTGGTCGGTGGTGGTGCTGGTCAACTCGCTGGCCGGGTTCACCCCGAGCGCGGCCAACGACGCCGTTGTCGACCTGGACACTCCACCCACCTCCCTGAGGACCGTGCGCACCCCTGTGCACGGCCGCCGAGGGAAGTTCGGCGACTTGCTTATTCGAACTCTTGTTCGAACGAACGGGATGATCGTAGCGTGCGGGCGCACCCCTGTGTCAATCCCAGAACGTCACCCTTTTGGTGGACATGGCCACACGGGTCCGCAAGGTCATCTACCGTGCCCTCAGCAGCACCGGGAACTGGGGAAACCATGAACCAACCACCGCAGAACTGGCAGCAGCAGCCGTACGGCGGACCGCCGCCCCCGGGCTGGCAACCCCACCCGCCGCAACCACCCGGGCGGAGCAAGGCTCCGCTGGCGATCGGGATCATCGCCGGCATCCTGCTGCTCGGCGGCGGCGCCGCGGTGGGCGTGCTCTACCTCTTCACCCACGCCGACAGCGGCACGGCCAAGCGCTCCGACGTGCTGCCGGGCATCTGCGGCAACATCTCCGAGGCCGCTCTCGCCCAGGCGCGCACGACGAACCCGAACGGCAGCGCCTCACGCGAGTCGAAGCTGTCCTCCGGCACGCGGGTGCTCTGCTCGTGGAACCAGACCAAGGGCGAGGACGGGTCCGGCCAGCGCTCCACCAGCGTTTCCGTCGCCCTGGACCAGAAGGACGCGGAGGCCGGCTACGACCGGAGCGTCGTGCGCAAGGGCGAGAACGCGCAGGGACGCTCCATGCAGAAGCGGCTCAGCGGCCTGGGGGACGAGGCAGTGGCGGTGCTCGTGGAGACGGAGTCGGCGTACACGCGGATGTCGGTCGTCGTGCGCAAGGGCGACGCCGTGGTCGAGGTCGACCTCACCGGGTGGGACGCGGGCCTGTTCGGCGCCACCAAGCCCGACTCCGCGGAACTCGAGGAAGCCGCGAAGGGCATGGCGGCGGAGATGGTCGCGAAGCTCTAGCGACGCGACCGGGGCCGCCTCCCGCGTGGGAAGACGGCCCCGGACACCGGAAACCTCAGTGGGCGAAGTGGCGCGTGCCCGTCAGGTACAGCGTCACGCCCGCCTGCTCGGCCCTCGCGATCACCTCGGGGTCGCGCACCGACCCGCCGGGCTGCACGACCGCGCGCACGCCGGCCTCCAGCAGCACCTCGAGCCCGTCCGGGAACGGGAAGAACGCGTCCGAGGCCGCCACGGCGCCCTGGGCCCGCTCACCGGCGCGCTTCACCGCGAGGTGCGACGAGTCGACCCGGTTGACCTGGCCCATGCCGACACCGACGGTCGCGCCGTCGTCCGCCAGCAGGATCGCGTTGGACTTCACCGCGCGGATGGCGCGCCACGCGAACTCCAGGTCCGCCAGCGTCTTCTCGTCCGCGGGCTTGCCGCACGCGAGCGTCCAGTTCGCCGGCGCGTCACCGGAGGCGTCGATGGCGTCGCGCTGCTGCAGCAGCAGACCGCCGGACACCGGACGCATCTCCGCGCCGCCGCGAGCAGGTGCCTCGGCCACGAGGATGCGCACGTTCTTCTTGCGCTGCAGCACCTCCACCGCACCGTCCGCATAGGACGGAGCGATGATCACCTCGGTGAAGATCTCCGAGACGAACTCGGCCATCTCCACGGTGACCTCGCGGTTGGCCGCGATGATGCCGCCGAACGCGCTGACCGGGTCGCACTCGTGCGCCTTGCGGTGCGCGTCCGCGATACTCAGGTCCGACACCGCGATGCCGCACGGGTTGGCGTGCTTGATGATCGCGACGCACGGGCGCTCGTGGTCCCACGCGGCACGCCAGGCGGCGTCGCCGTCGAGGTAGTTGTTGTACGACATCTCCTTGCCGTGCAACTGCTTCGCCGACGCGAGACCCACGCGGCCGTCGCCCTGGACGTACAGGGCGGCGTGCTGGTGCGGGTTCTCGCCGTAGCGCAGGACGTTCGACCGGTTCCAGGTCGCGCCGACCCAGCCGGGGAAGCCGCTGCCCTCGTCGTCGGGCGCCAGGACATTGCCCATCCACGAGGCCACGGCCACGTCGTAGGACGCGGTGTGGCGGAACGCGTCCGCGGCCAAGTGCTGCCGGTCGGCCAGGGTGAAGCCGCCCTCGCGGACGTTCTCCAGCACCCAGTCGTAGCGCGCCGGGTCGACGACGACCGCGACGTTCGCGTGGTTCTTCGCCGACGCGCGGACCATCGCGGGGCCGCCGATGTCGATCTGCTCGACGCAGTCGTCGGCCGACGCGCCCGACGCGACGGTCTGCGTGAACGGGTACAGGTTCACGACCAGCAGGTCGAACGGCGCGATGTCCATCTCGCGCAGCTGCTCGACGTGCGAGTCCTTGCGCAGGTCGGCCAGCAGGCCGGCGTGCACGCGCGGGTGCAGCGTCTTCACCCGGCCGTCGAGGCACTCGGGGAACCCGGTGACCTGCTCGACCGGCGTCACGGGGACGCCCGCGTCGGCCAGCACCTTCGCGGTGCCGCCGGTGGACACGATCTCGACTCCGGCCGCGTGCAGGCCGGTGGCCAGTTCCAGCAGGCCGGCCTTGTCGGAGACCCCGATCAGGGCCCGGCGGACCGGTCGCCTCTCGGTAGGAGTGGTCCCAGGAGTCGTCACGGAATGCTCACCTTTCGTCCGTTCACGGTGCAGCCCTCACGGGCCAGTCGGCCGACCGTCTCGACGAGCAGCCGGCGTTCGACGACCTTGATGCGTTCGTGCAGGGTCTCCTCGGTGTCGCCGGGTTCGACGACCACGGCCTCCTGCGCGAGGATCGGCCCGGTGTCGACGCCCGCGTCCACCAGGTGCACGGTCGACCCGGTGACGTGCACGCCGTAATCGAGCGCGTCGCGGACCCCGTGCGCGCCGGGGAAGGCGGGCAGCAGCGCGGGGTGGGTGTTGATCATCCGGCCGCCGAAGCGGGCGAGGAACCGCTCGCCGATGATCTTCATGAAGCCGGCGGACACGACCAGGTCGGGTTCGTAGGACGCGACGGCCTCGGTCAGGGCGACGTCCCAGGCCGCGCGGTCGGCGTGGTCGCGCAGCTTCACGGCGAAGTGCGGCACCCCAGCGCGTTCGGCGCGCTTGAGGCCCTCGATGTTCTCGCGGTCGGCGCCGACGGCGACCACCTCGATCGGGAGGTCGGTGGCGTCGAGCAGGGCCTGCATGAGGGTTCCGGAACCGGAGACGAGTACGACGACGCGCGCCGGTGCGGGAAGCCGAAGTTCGGTGCTCAGCGTCTACTCCTGGGCGTTGCCTGGTCTGTGCGGCGGTGTTGCAGCAGCTCAGGGGCAGCCTATGACGTCACCGTTCCGGCTTGCCGTCCAGGTCCTCCTCGGACTCCATGCCGAGCATCTCGTCGAACTCCGCGTCGAGCTCCTCGTCGGACTCGGGGTCCTCGTCTGCGAGGGGTTCTTCCTCCTCGTCCACGACTTCGCCGGCCTCGTCGTCGTCGAGTTCCTCGTCGGACAGCTCCTCGTCGGTGAGCTCGTCCTCGTAGTCGTACTCGTCCTCGTCGTAGTGGTCGTCGGTCTCGAGGTCTTCCTCGACCTCGAACTCGTCGCCGTCCACGACCTCGAGCTGTTCGAACTCGTCGGTGAGCTCGTCGTCCTCGAACACGACGTCCGGGTCGGCCGCTTCCCCGGCCTCCTCGTCGAAGTCGGGCTCGACGAACTCCGCCGAGCCGGCCGCCACCGCGGGCTTCGACCGGGTGCCGGCGAGCCAGGCGACCAGCGCACCCGGCACCAGCACCCAGCCCGCCACGAGCAGCGCGAGCAGGCCCGCGGGCACCGTCACGGGGTCGAACGCGCCGGACGCGAGCCGCCCACCGGCCGTCGCGGCGAGCACGAGGCTGGCCACGCCGGCGGTGACGGCGGCGACCAGCACCGCGCGCACCCGCGAGGACGGCCGGTCGGACACCTTCCGGCAGGTCCAGCCGACCACCACGCCGAGCGCGGCCCCGCCCACCAGCACGACCGGGCTCCACACGGCTTTGTCGTCGGGCATGGCGGCGAGCAGCGGCACCGGCGGCACCGGGCCGCCGACGAACCGCGTCGGCGAGATCTCGACCCCGCCCAGCGAGAACCCGGCCCCCACGACGTAGGAGAAGCCGGCGATGATCGCGTTCGGCAGGTAGGCGACGCACAGCAGGAACACGCCGAGGCCGACGCCGAGCGACGGTCCCGCCTCCGCGAAGAGCCCGCTCGTGGTGGGCCACGACGCCGCGAGCCCCGCCGCCAGTGCCAGCGACCCCAGGCCGACCAGCCCGAACAGCGCCATGATCCCGGCGCGCAACCCGTGCAGCGCCACCGGGTCGAGCTTGTCGAACACCACCTCGACCAGACCGCAGCGGCGCGCGACGCCGATCGTCGCGGCCAGTCCGGACACGGCGGCGCACCCGAAGAACGCGACGGCGGGTGTGGCGCGCACGACCCCGTCGCCCATGATCAACGCGATCGCGCCGCCCACGACGGCGTGCGCGCCGGCGATGCTCAGCACGACGCCGCGGGCCTGCAGCGGTTCGTAGAGGCCGAGGCGGTCGGCGGTGCCCGCGGCCGTGCGGCCGACCAGCAGCATCAGCAACGCCGTCGGCAGCAGCGGCAGCACGCCGAGCTGTCCCGCGTCGAAGCGCAACGGCACGTGGTGCGCGGCCAGCCACGCGGGCGCGGCGGCGCTCAGCACCCCGGAGGTGGAGAACTCGGCGTACGTCGCCGTGGCGGAGACCAGCGCGAGCACGGCGGCCACCGCCGCGTACCCGACGACCACGGACCCGACAGCGGCCGCGACGAGCACTCGCACCCGCTCGGACCGCGAGAACTCCGGCGGACGCACGGTGGTGACCTCGCGGGTCACATCGCGTTGCAGCACGGGCACTTCTCCACTGTGTCAGGCCGGCCGGTCCATCCAGGTCAGGCACGCCGGGTAAGACGACAGGGGTGGTGCCGGACGAGACCGGCACCACCCCTGGGGTCGAACGGTGTTGCGGACCTACTGCTGCGGTCCGCCGAAGCCACCGGGCGGCGTGCCCGGCGAGCCGAACTGGCCGGGCTGCGGCATGAAGCTGGTCTGCTGCGGCGGCTGACCCGGCTGCTGCTGGGGCTGCTGCGGCTGCTGACCGAACGACTGCTGGCCGAAGGACTGCTGCTGTTGCGGCGCCTGCGGCTGGGCCGGGAAGGCACCGGACTGCGGGTGCTGCTGGGCTTGCTGCTGCGGGAACGAGCCGCTCTGCGGGTTCCAGCCACCGGGCTGCTGCCCCTGCTGGTGACCCGCGTACGGGTTCGCGGGCTTCGGCTCGAACTTCACGATGCCCTCGGCGAGCAGGAACGCGAGCACGATGGCCGCGGTCTCCAGCAACGCCACGATGAGCAGCACGATGTCGAGGCCCTGCACGGAAGACACCTTGATGATGCCCTGCAGCTGCAGCAGCGTCTGCACGGCCGCGAGGACCGCGGCGACCGGCACGAAGCCCCTCGGGACGCTCGGCAGCACCGAGAGCCCGGCGAGCAGGCCCGCGGCGAGCAGGTACGTGACGTTGCCGCTGACGTCGTCCGCGAACGCGACGAGGTACGCGACGAGGCCGAGACCAGCCGCGACCAGCGGGAGGATCAGGCCGAGGTTGATGTTGTTGGCGCCGGGGGCGCCAGGGGCCTGATGAGGTGCCTGGTGCTGTGCCGGACCCGGCGGCTGCTGTTGGGGTGCGCCGTAAGGCACGGACATGTCGAGGTCTCCTCCTCCAACCGAGTGATTCTCAAAACGCTAGCCGACTCGCTTGCTCAGACGGTGACCGGATCATCTCGGTTCCGCCGTATGAGCGAGGGCCGGACTCCGAAAGTACTCGGAATCCGGCCCTCAGGGGTGCTCATGCTGCGAGTTCGTGCACACCGTCCGCATCGTGACGGCGTTCGCGCACAGCTCAGAGGCTCTTCATGATCTCGCGCATCAGCGAGGCGGTCTCGGACGGCGTCTTGCCGACCTTGACGCCGGCGGCCTCGAGGGCCTCCTTCTTCGCCTGCGCGGTGCCCGCCGAGCCCGAGACGATGGCGCCGGCGTGGCCCATGGTCTTGCCCTCGGGGGCGGTGAAGCCCGCGACGTAGCCGACGACCGGCTTGGTCACGTTCTCCTTGATGTACGCGGCCGCGCGCTCCTCGGCGTCGCCGCCGATCTCACCGATCATCACGATCGCGACGGTCTCCTCGTCGGCCTCGAAGGCCTCCAGGGCGTCGATGTGCGTGGTGCCGATGATCGGGTCGCCACCGATGCCGATCGCAGTGGAGAAACCGAAGTCCCGCAGCTCGTGCATCATCTGGTAGGTCAGCGTGCCCGACTTCGACACGAGGCCGATCTTGCCGGCGCCCGCGATGTTCGCGGGGATGATGCCGGCGTTCGACTTGCCGGGGCTGATGATGCCGGGGCAGTTCGGGCCGATGATGCGGGTCTTGTTGCCCGTCGCGACGGCGTGCGCCCAGAAGTAGGCGGTGTCGTGCACCGGGATGCCCTCGGTGATGACGACGGCCAGCTCGATCTCGGCGTCGATCGCCTCGACCACGGCGGCCTTCGAGAAGGCCGGCGGGACGAAGATCACGGTCACGTTCGCGCCGGTGGCCTCCATGGCCTCCTTGACGGTGCCGAAGACCGGGAGGACGGTGCCGTCGAAGTCGACCTTCTCGCCCGCCTTGCGCGGGTTCACGCCACCGACGATGTTCGTGCCGGACGCGAGCATGCGCTTGGTGTGCTTGGTGCCCTCGGCACCGGTCATGCCCTGGACGATGACCTTGCTGTTCTCGTTGAGGAAGATAGCCATCTGACTCAGACCCCCGCAGCCGCGAGCTCGGCGGCCTTGGCGGCCGCGTTGTCCATCGTGTCGACAACGGTCACCAGCGGGTGGTTGGCCTCGGCGAGGATCGCGCGGCCCTCCTCCACGTTGTTGCCGTCCAGGCGGACGACGAGCGGCTTGGTGGCCGAGTCGCCGAGGATCTCCAGCGCCTTCACGATGCCGTTGGCCACGGCGTCGCACGCGGTGATGCCGCCGAAGACGTTGACGAAGACCGAGCGGACGGCCTCGTCGCCGAGGATGACGTCCAGGCCGTTCGCCATGACCTCGGCGGACGCGCCGCCGCCGATGTCGAGGAAGTTCGCGGGCTTCACGCCGTACTGCTCACCGGCGTAGGCGACGACGTCCAGCGTCGACATGACCAGACCGGCACCGTTTCCGATGATGCCGACCTCGCCGTCGAGCTTGACGTAGTTGAGGCCCTTCTCCTTGGCCTTGGCCTCGAGGGGGTTCTCCGCGGCCTTGTCGACCAGCTCGGCGTGGGCCGGGTGGCGGAAGCCGGCGTTCTCGTCCAGCGTGACCTTGCCGTCGAGGGCGACGATCTTGCCCTGCGGGTCGCGGACGAGCGGGTTGACCTCGACCAGCGTGGCGTCCTCGGAGACGAAGGTCTCCCAGAGCTTCACGATGGTGTCGACGACCTGGTCCTTGACCTCGGCCGGGAAGTTCGCGGCGTCGGCGATCTCGGTGGCCTTGGCGTGGTCGACGCCCTTGATGGCGTCGATGTGGATCTTCGCGAGGGCCTCGGGCTTGGTGGCCGCGACCTCTTCGATGTCCATGCCGCCCTCGACGCTCGCCATGGCGAGGAAGGTGCGGTTGGCGCGGTCGAGGAGGAAGGAGAAGTAGTACTCCTCCGCGATGTCGGAGGCGGGCGTCACCAGCACGCGGTGAACGATGTGCCCCTTGATGTCGAGGCCGAGGATGGCCTTGGCCTTCTCCTCGGTCTCCTCGGCGGTGGAAGCGAGCTTCACACCGCCGGCCTTGCCGCGGCCGCCGACCTTGACCTGGGCCTTGACGACGACTGCCTGGCCGAACTTCGCGGCGATGGCCTTGGCGTCGGCGGGGTTGGTGGCCACATCGCCCGGCAGTACCGGGACGCCGTGGGCGGCGAAGAGGTCCTTCGCCTGGTACTCGTACAGGTCCACTCGGGTCTCCTGCGACGTCGGTGTCGGAACACAACACCGCGCCTGGGTGGTCCTCAAGGGGCCAAGCGAACCCACTTGACGCGGCTGGGCCCAGACACTATCGACCTGCGGGTACCGCTCGCACGCCACCACCGGTGAGGTCGGTCTCAACGGCGGTGAGGTCGATCACGCGGGTGTGCGGCTCACGGGGAAACGCACGCTCACGACGTCTTTCACCGCGTTGCGCGAGCGCCCATCAGGCCCGCCGCGACCAGCAGCGCCACGATCGAGGCCAGCGCGAGCCACGTGCCGGAAGCCGCCACCGCGCCCTCGACCCGGTCGCCCGTCAGCGGCAGTTCGAGCGCGCGCACCCCGACCAGCAGGGCCCCGCCCACGAGCACGGCGGCGCCGCGAGCGGGCCTCGAGCGGAGCGCGACCACGATGCCGATGATCAGTGCGACCAGCGAGACCAGGAGGGACCACGACAGCGCGGGGTCGCCGTCGGGGACGACCGTCGCTCCTTCGTACTTGTCCCCGCGCAGGGTGGGCAGCACGAAGGCGCCCAGCGCGAAGAAGCCGGCCAGCAGTGCGGCGCCCAGCTCGGTCAGCGGCATCTGCTCCCGCTCGCCCGTGTCCTCGTCCTCGCGTTCGACGGCACCGGCGAGGCTCGCGCAGACCAGTGCCAGCAGGCCGAGCGGGAGCTCCGCGACCATCAGCCAGAACCCCGCCCCCGGCTGGGCGATGCCGAGCCGGCTCGCGTCGAGCACGGGGTCGGTGGCGCTCGCCGCGGCGAGCTGCATGCCGAAGTAGGAGAGGTACAGCGCCGGGCGCACCACCGAGGCGGCGGCCGGCACCAGCACCAGCAGGCCGAGCACGCCGAACGCGGGGGCGGCCACCCACAGCAGGTTCGCGGACGACAGGCCCGGCGCCGCGCCGCCCGTGGCGAGGACGAGCTGGGGCAGGAGGGCGCCGCCGAGCATCGCGGCGGCGGCCAGGACGGAGAGGACACCGGTTGCCACGTGCATGCGCCGCACCGACGGCAGCGCGAGGTCGCGGTCCTCGTCCCGCTTGCCGCGCACGAGGCGCACCAGGCGGCCGAGCAGGGGCACCACGGGCAGGACCAGGGCGGCGATCAGCGCGAGCACCGGTCCCGCGCTGATGGTGAGGCCGGTCGCGGCGGTGCCGGCCGCGAGCGGCGGCAGCACGACGGCGACCAGGGCGAGCGCGACGCCGAGCGTGCCGCCCTGGCGGGTGTCCGGGTCGGGCGAGCTGGCCGCGAGCGCGGTGGCGAGCGGCGCGGCGATGGCGAGCAGCAGCCCGCCGGTCAGGCCGAGCACCGGCAGGTCCCACGGCCCCCGGTCCAGCTGGAACGGGTCGGAGGACAGGAACGGCTTGCCCAGCAGCCCGATCGCCGCCACGGCCGCGATGATCACCGGCAGGGCGACCAGGGTCGGGGGCTCCGACTCGTCGGCGGGCATGCCGGCCCGGCCGGCCGACAGCGCGCCGCCCGCGATCACCAGGGCGTGCCCGGCGACCAGCAGCCACACCCCGGCGGAGGGGGTGACGGCCAGCAGGGTGGCCGGGCGGAAGAGCTCCGGCCGCGCCACGGCCATCGGGGCGACGGCGACCTGCAGGTCGCTCAGCAGCCGTCCGACGGAGAGGACACCGGCGGCGGCGAGCAGCCCCGCCGCGACGAACGGGCGGCCGCGGAACAGCAGCACCCCCGCGACGACCGGCGGCAGCAGCGCCAGCAGGGCGAGCAGGGGCCACGACGTGAACGCGGGTTCCGCGCCGTCGACGACGCCGAGCAGCGGGCCTGCGGCGAGGAGGAGGGAGCCCGCCGCGGCGAGGCCCCACGAGGTGCGCAGCCGGGTGGCCGCCGGGGTCTGGTTCTCGAGCTCGGTTCGAGTCATCGCGGGCGAACCTAGCAACACCGCCGCGGGGTCTCGTGCGGACGTCGGCCACCGGACAAGACGAGTTTCGTTCGCATGTGGAAAACCGTCGGATGGGTACTCCTGGTCGGTGAGTCCATCACTTACCGTCGCTGACATGAGCGACAACGGCCGGTCGTGGGCGGCGCGTCTGACTGACGCGGTCCTCGATCGTGCCGGTTCGGGAGTGCACGCGGCACGCGACGTGGCCGAGGAGGTCAAGGTCGCGCTGCGCGCCGTGGCCACGCCCGGCGGCCTGCGCGGGGTCGCGATGGAGGCGGCCTGGCTGACCGCCCACGCGGTGCTCTACCCGTGGGGCGCGGTGACCGAGCAGCTGCGCCCGGAAGGCCACTTCCGGCACTACCGCACCGACGGCCTGCCCCCGCGCCAGCGCGGCCTGGTGGTTTCGGCCATGGACGCGGCGGGCACCCCAATCGTGCTGGTGCACGGCATCGGGGACAACCGATCCGCCTTCGCGGTGCTGTCGGGGGCGCTGCGGAGGCGGGGCTTCGGGGTCGTCCACGCCATCAACTACAGCGTGCTGACGGCCCTGACGGGGGACGTGCGCCGGTCCGCCGCCCTGCTGGGCGCGCACATCGAGCGGATCTGCGAGCAGACCGGTTCCGACCAGGTGCACGTCGTCGGCCATTCACTCGGTGGGCTCATCGCCAGGTATTACGTGCAACGGCTGCACGGCGACGCACGCGTTCGCACCCTCGTGACACTGGGAACGCCTCACCGCGGCACCCTCACCGCCTACCTGCTGCCCACCCCGCTCACGAAGCAGCTCCGTCCGGGTTCGGACCTCATGGAGGAGCTCGCCGAGCCGTGCCGGCCGTGCCGCACGCGCTTCGTCGCCGTGTGGTCGGAGATGGACCAGGTCATCGTCCCGCAGCGCAACGCCCGGCTGGAGCACCCCTCGTTGGTCGTCGAGGAGCACCAGATACGTGATTCAGGTCACCTCTCCCTCCCGGTTGACACGAGGACTCTTCACGTAGTTGTGACGGCCATCACCCGATCGGATGACTCGTCGGCTCACCCCATTGCCGCTGGCGGCGAGGCGTGTCAGCCTCCCGCTACGACCGACCGTCACAGTTGACAGTTGAAACCCACTGGTCGCCGCCTGTTCGGTGGACATAACGAACTGGGGTTTGCCCTCCGAGGCTTCGCGCCGTTACTGTCCCCCGGTCCGTTGTCACGGTCTGATCACAGAAGGACACCGAGTCAGAACCCCGAAAGCTGACTCACCGGGAATCCCCCGCCCGGCGGTCCACAGATCAGGCTCCCCGAAGGCGGAAGGGCAAGCTTTGAGTCACCACCGCTCCCCCGGCGGCCATGAACGCAGTGCTGCACTTGAAGAGGCAGTCGACCGCGCTTCGACGCGCCAGGTCGGCTCCCACCGGCTCCCCCCGCCGCCGTCGGCGCTTCGCGGACGCATCGTCGTCGCCGCCGTTGCGGTAGGCGCCTTCGCCGCCGCGGGTGCGGGTCAGGCACTGCAGGCCGGCGCGGACGACAGCAGCGACGTGCAGCTGGCGAACCACTCCGACGGCGCCGCCACGTTCGACGGCATGGGTGGCGACACCGCCTCCGCGCCCCAGATCCTCGCGGTCTCCAAGACCACGTCCGAGGGTTCAGCGGAAGCCGCCAAGCTCCTGCGCAGCCAGCAGCTCACCACCGAGCGCGAGGCCGTCGAGGCCGAGAAGAAGCGCCCGAAGTTCGTCCGCCCCGCCGCCGGTGACTTCACCTCCGGCTACGGCGGCCGCTGGGGCACCATGCACCTCGGCATCGACATCGCCGGCCCGATCGGCACCCCGATCCTCTCCGCCGCCGACGGAGTCGTGCTCGAGGCGGGTCCCGCCTCCGGCTTCGGCCTCTGGGTCCGCGTGCAGCACGAGGACGGCACGATCACCGTCTACGGCCACGTCGACACCTACTCGGTCCGCGAGGGCCAGCAGGTCAAGGCAGGCCAGCAGATCGCCCGCATGGGCAACCGCGGCTTCTCCACCGGCCCGCACCTGCACTTCGAGGTCTGGAACCCCGGCGGCCAGAAGATCAACCCGCTCACGTGGCTCAACGCTCGCGGTGTGACCGTCTGATCTGCTCCCCCTGCACGAACTCCCAGCGCTGAGTGGTCCCCCTGACCGTTCTGCCGGGCGCCGCCTCTCGGGCTGCCGCGGCCGAGTTCAGGTTCGCGAATTCCTGAATTACGGCTCAGCAGCGTTCTGACGGCTCGGGTGGTGCCGACCCACCTCCAGGTGTGGGCTGGGAGGCTTGGGCAGCCTCACGACGCTCTCATCGGTTCCAACTGCGGCCGTGTCGTGGTTGTTCCGCACGGCTCCAGCGGAAGGTGAGTCGGGATCCGGAGCGGATCCGTTACTCGATCCAGGCAACGGGTCGTTTGGGCCGGACCTCGCACCGGTCCGGCCGGTGTTCCGCCGCCGGCTCCCCCAGGCGTTCCCGGGTCAGGAAGTGCGTCGCCGCCGTCCGCCAGACCGAGCACATGTGCTTGCGCCAGCGCGGGCCGCACGCCTTGCAGGACCCGCTCTCGGTCTGTTCGTGGTGGCGCAGCAGGGCGCGCCAGGCTGCCGTGAGCCTGCTGGTCTCCGGGGACTCCAGCTGGGCGAGGACGGCGAACACGCGTTCGTGGAGCAGGTTGGCCAGGACGTGGTCCATCTCGAGCTCTCCCGCCGGGTTGATGACCTCATGCGGATGATTCTGCTCGGGGGGTCTGACAATTTTTGACGCCTTGGGGCTGACCTGGCGTTTTCGCTCTGGCCCTGAGTGGCGTTGAGATCCGGACCTGGTGTGCGGATTTGGTGTTTCGGACTTGCTGTGCGGACTTGCTGTGCGGCCGGACTGCTCTCCCGTTCAGTCCGGCCGCACATCGCCGCGAAGTTTGGCCCCCGCCGTCCCTTCGCTCCCCTGTGGTCGCCTGCTGCCCTCTTTGCTTCGGGGCCGCCCGAACGGTCCCTTGGCTGTGCTGCTTGCGACACCCACATAGACGTGTGAATCGGGTGATCGTTGCGCTGGATTTGGGGGGGAATTTTGGGGTGGGGTGTGTTGGGGGTGTTGGCCTTGTTGCGTTCGGCTGTCGCGTTCCCGGTTGCGGTTCCCCCGGTTGCGGTTCCCCCGGTTGCGGTTCCCCCGGTTGCGGTTCCCCCGGTGCGTTCCTCGGTTGCGGTTCCCCTGGTGCGTTCCTCGATTGCGGTTCCCCGGTTGCGTTGGCTGGTGCGTTCGCCTTGTTGCGTTCCCCTGTTGCTTGGGTGGGGTTGCCTTGCGTGCTTTCCCCAGGGGCTCTGCCCCTGGACCCCGCCAATCTGATCCGGGGGGCCGCGCCGGTCGTGGGTTGATGGCACGCCTGGTGCGTTGGGCGGCTGCGCGTGGTGTGGGTGGTGCGGTTCGGGTGGCTCCCCGTCCCCAGCCGCGCTAGAGGCGGCCACACCTGAGGAG